>NZ_JBSFBM010000187.1:0-13542 GCF_053592955.1 Micromonospora sp. NPDC002411
GCGGGCCGTGTTCGAGGCGCAGTTCCTTGAGGTGCTTCCAGGCCCTACCCACCACCGGCCCCGGCGGCACGCCGAGCAGCTCCATGATCGCGTTGCCGTCCAGGTCGGGGCGGACGCGGGCCAGGTCCTCCTCGGCCGCGATCCGGGCGATCCGGTCCTCCAGCGCGTCGTAGTCCGCAGCGAGCTGCGCGGCTTTGCGCCGGTTGCGGGTCGTGCAGTCCGAGCGGGTCAGCTTGTGCAGGCGGGGCAGCAGGTCACCGGCGTCGGCCACGTAGCGGCGCACCGCCGAGTCGGTCCACTCACCCCGCCCGTACCCGTAGAAGCGCAGGTGCAGCGCTACCAGCGCGGTCACCTTCGCGGTGATCTCCTTCGGGTACCGCATGGCCTTCATCCGGGCCTTGGTCAACCGCGCGCCGACCACCTCGTGGTGGTGGAAGCTGACCCGACCGTCGGACCCGACAGCCTTGGTCGCCGGCTTGCCCACGTCGTGCAGAAGGGCGGCCATCCGCAGGACGAAGTCGCACCCCTCGTCCTCGTAAGAGACGGCGTTCGAGACGACCGTCAGGGTGTGCTCGTAGACGTCCTTGTGCTGCGCGTGCTCGTCGATCTCCAGCTTCAACCCGGTCAGCTCCGGGAGGAACCGCTCGGCCAGCCCGGTGTCGACGAGCAGCCGCAGACCGGTGATCGGGTCGGCGCCGCAGAGCAGCTTGGTGAACTCGTCGCGGATCCGCTCGGCGGTGATCCGGTCCAGGTCGGCAGCCATCTCGGTCATCGCCCGGTGCACGTCCGGGTGCACGGCGAAGCGCAGTTGGGCGGCGAACCGGGCGGCCCGCAGCATCCGCAACGGGTCGTCGCCGAACGACTCGCCGGGGGTGCTCGGGGTACGGATCACCTTGGCCGAAAGATCGTCCAGGCCGCCGTGCGGATCGGTGAACCGGTGTTCCGGCAGGCTGACGGCCATCGCGTTGATGGTGAAGTCGCGCCGCTTCAGGTCCTCGTCGAGGCTGGTGCCGTAGACCACCACCGGGTTGCGGCTGACCTGGTCGTACGACTCCGCGCGGAAGGTGGTGATCTCCAGCCGGAGACCGTCGCGCTGCGCGCCGATGGTGCCGAACTCCCGACCGGTCTCCCAGATCGACTCGGCCCAGCCCTTGAGGATCCGCAGCGTCTCGTCCGGGTGCGCGTCGGTGCAGAAGTCAAGGTCGTCGCCGAGTCGGCCGAGCAGCGCGTCGCGTACCGAACCACCCACCAGGTGCAACTCGTGACCGGCGCGGACGAAGCGGCGGCCCAACTCGTCGGCGACCGGGGAAACCCGGAGCAGTTCGGCGACGGCGTTGCGCTGCGCGGCGGTGAGTTCGCGGCGGTCGGCGGCGTGTGGAGCGGAGGCTTCGGACATGGGATCGCCAGCTTATCGGGCCGGGGTGTGATCCGATCCGCCGGGCGCGGGTAACGGGTGGGGGTTGACTATGGTCTGTGGCGTGCGGGTCGTTGTCCGACCCGACGTACCCCTGGGAGGCTGGAGATGAGCGGCGGGCTCTACCGCAGCGCCAACGCCGCGCAGGATGGCGGGCCCGGAGCCGGCGTACGTCCGGGAGACGGCGCCACGTTCATCTCGGCCGAGCCGCTGAACCAGCCGGCCCTGGAGTCGACCGCACCACCGCAGGAGCAGGTCGCGGAGGCCAGCGCGGCCACGAACAGCGCGGTGATGGCGGTCGGCAGCCTGGTCAGCCGGGGTACGGGCTTCCTGCGGACCCTGGTGCTGACCGCCGCGCTCGGTGGCGCGCTGGTCGGTGACGCGTACACCACCGCGCAGATCCTGCCCGGAATGGTCTACGAGTTCCTCCTCGGCGGAATCCTCACCAGCGTGCTGATCCCGGTGCTGGTCCGTCGGCGCAGGGTCGACACCGACGGCGGCCAGGCGTACGCCCAGCGGCTGTTGACCTTGGCGGTGGTCACCCTGGCGGTGGCCGCGCTGGTCGCGGTGGCCGCCGCGACGCTGCTGACCCAGCTCTACACGAGCGACAACCGCGGAGCTGATTACCAGGATCTGGTCACCAAGCTGTCGTACCTGATGTTGCCGATGATCTTCTTCACCGGCCTCAGCGCGCTGATCAGCGCGGTACTCAACACCCGGGGTCACTTCGCCGCCCCGATGTGGGCGCCGATCCTCAACAACATCGTGGTGATCGCCACCGCCGGCCTCTACATCGCGATCTTCGGTGCGGAGATCGTGAAGCCGAGCGAGATGACCACCGGCCGCATCCTCCTGATCAGCGGTGGCACCCTGCTTGGTGTCGCTATCCAGGCCGCCGGCCTGCTGCCGGCGCTGCGCAAGGTCGGCTTCAGATGGAAGCTCCGCTTCGACTTCCGCGCGCTCGGCCTGCGTGAGCTGGGCCGGCTCGGCGGCTGGATGTTCTGCTACGTGGCGGTCAGCCAGGTCGGCCTGATCGTGCTGTTCAACCTGCTCAACCGGGCGGGCGACGGGGACGCCGGCGCCCTGATCTACAACAACGTCTTCCTGCTGCTGATGATGGCGCACGGCATCATCGCCGTCTCGATCATCACCGCGTTGATGCCCCGGATGAGCGCCGCCGCCGCCGACGGCCGCTACGCCGACGTGGCCGCCGACCTGTCCCGGGGCACCCGGACGGTCTCCGCAGTGCTCGCTCCGATCGCCGTCTGCTACGCCGTGCTCGCCACCCCTCTGGCAGTGGTGCTGTTCCGCTACGGTGCGTTCACCGACGAGAACGCCGCCGACACCTCGCTGGTGCTGCTGCTGGCCGCGCTCGCTCTGGTGCCGTTCGCGATCAGCCAGCTCTTCACCTTCGCCTTCTACGCCCTGCCCGACACCCGCACCCCGGCATTGATCAACATTCCGGTCGTGGCGCTGCGGATCGGCGTGCAGATCGTGCTGTTCGCCGCGTTCGCCGCCCACTTCGCAGCGGCCGGGATGATGATCGGTAACGCTGTCTCGTATCTGGCGGCGGCGATCGGCTCCGCCTGGCTGCTCCGTCCGCGGGTGGGCCGGATCGGGCTGGGCCACATCATGCGCACCCTGGGCCGGGTCCTGGTCGCCGCGCTCGGCGCCGCGCTGGTCGGCCTTCTCGTGATCAACCTGCTGCCCGGTGGCGAAACGCCGAGCTGGGCCCAGGCCGTCATCCAACTGGTGATCGGCGGCGCGGTGATCGGCGGGACCTACCTGGGTCTGGCGATGGTGCTGCGGATCAGTGAGATCACCGAGGTGGTCGGCATGGTCCGACGTCGCCTCGGTCGCTGATCGTCAACAACAGATCACAACAAGTTGGCACAGATACAGATCGTCACTGCGGATCACCAGGCTGGGGATGCACCTGTGGATAACTCCGCGTTTCGCCGGTCAACCACCGCCTCAGGCTGTGGATAACCAACCGTATGGCTGAGCGTGGCAGGCCGATCGGCGGGAACAGCTCAGTTGTTGGGAGCATCGCACCAGGCCAGCCCCGGCGTCGGTCACTTGCGGTGAAGCCGTAGATTAGCTAGTACATGTGCCAGCAACGTGGCTGACAACGGTCGTAACCGGACGACTTCTCCGACTGCCGGGAACCCGCCAGGTACGGCGGGAAGATGACATGTCGGGGAGACGGGCAACCCGGGTAAGGTCGCTCTCGACGGGTACGGCAGGGGCCGACGCTGCGCGTCGAAACCGGTCGGCCGGTTCCTTCAACGGCAGAGCGGGAAGCCACATGCCCAGCAGTGCGGGTCCATCGATCGACACGATCACCGAGGGAGGACGGGTGACCCAGGTCGGCGAGGGTCAGGAGGCGGACGAAAGCGCTCCTCCGGTCATGACCTTCGGTGCTCCCACGGCCGGTGAAGTCCTCGCCGAGCGGTACGAACTGGTCGAGCACATCAACAACGACAGCGCGGGTCGGCTGGTCTGGCGCGGGGTCGACGTCATCCTTCGCCGTCCCGTCGCGGTAGTGCTGCGCTACCCGGGCGGCGACTCCGCCACCGAGATGCTTCAGGCCGCCGTCGCGGCCAGCCGGGTCATCCACCCGAACCTGGTCGGCGTCTACGACGCGATCGACGAGGCCGATCGGGCGTACGTGGTCCGCGAGTGGGTGGATGGGCAGTCCCTGCGGGACCTGACCGCCGACGGCCCACTGGACCCGGCCCGCGCCACCGCGATCGGCAACGCCGTCGCGAGTGCGCTCGCCGCGGTACACGCCACCGGCATGGTGCACGGCAACGTCCACCCCGGCACCGTCATGATCAGTGACGAGGGCCGCGTCGTCCTGGCGGACGCCCGCACCGACGGCGCCGACAGCCAGGAGAACGACATCCGGGCGGTCGGCGGCGTCCTCTACTTCGCCCTGACCGGCTACTGGCCGCACACGGAGGCACCGCTGCGGGGCGCCACCGCCGGCCACGGCCGTGCCGCCATCCCCGACGCCGTTCGGGACGCTGCGGGCGTCCTCGCCGCACCCCGCCAGGTCCGGGCCGGTGTGCCGGCGTACCTGGACGACCTGACCATGGATCTGCTCGACGCCCAGATCGCTCCGCCGTCCTCCGACGTGCTCGCCGCCGAGCTGGCCCGTCTGGACGTGCCGGCCGAGGAGGAGCACTACCTCGACAACAGCGGGCCGTTGCGGTTCGCCGCCGAGACCGGTGAGGAGCCATCGCCTCTGGCTGCGGCCGGGGGGCGCAAGGTCGCCCTGGGCATCGCCAGTCTGCTGGTGGTCGCCCTGGTCGGCCTCCTGATCGGGATCAGCACCCTGGGCGACGACGGCGACAAGGGCTCGCAGGCCGACCAGCCTCCCGCTCCCACGTCCAGCGCACCGGCCGGCGATGCCACCCCGGCCGCCAACGAGGTGCGCAAGCTGGCGGTGAAGAACGTCCGGATCATCGACCCGGACAGCAAGAACCGCAGCGAGGTCGGCGGGGCCGAGAAGGTCATCGACGGTGACGAGGACAAGGGCTGGGAGACCGAGACGTACCGGGACCGCCCCAACTTCGGCAACCTCAAGAAGGGCATGGGGGTCTGGCTCGACCTCGGCGAGCCGCACAGCGTCAAGTCGGTGCAGGCCGTGCTCTCGGCCCCTGGCGCGTCCGCCCGGCTCATCTCCGGCACGACCAACCCGCCGTCGAACTCGAATGGCGACAAGCAGTTGGTCGCCAACTACACGGACTTCATCGGGCAGCCCTTCGAGGACCACGACGGCGCCACCATGGCGTTCAACGGGTTCGACGCCGACAAGAAATATCAGTACCTGCTGTTCTGGATCACCGAACTGCCCCCTTCCGAGGGTGGCTTCAAGCTGGGCGTGCAGGAGATCACGGTCCAGGGGTCGTGAGCCTGACGGCTTCCTCCTGGCACTGCTTCGACCGGACGTGGTGATGGACGGGCACGCCGCAGCTACCGATCTGGAGCTGCTGCGTGCCCATGTCGATGGCGACCCGCACGCTTTCGCTGAATTGTTCCGGCGGCACCGCGACCGGCTCTGGGCCGTCGCCCTGCGTACCCTCGGGGACCGCGAGGAGGCAGCCGACGCTCTCCAGGACGCGCTGCTGTCCGCGCACCGGGCGGCGGCCCGGTTCCGCGGCGACTCCGCCGTCACGACCTGGCTGCACCGCATCGTGGTGAACGCCTGCCTGGACCGGATCCGTCGCCGGCAGGCGCACCCGACAGTGCCGCTGCCGGACGGCAACCGCGCCGAGGACGGCTCGGGCGTCGGCGGACCCGAGCCGGCCGCCCCGGCACCGGACCACGACACCGCGCTGGTGGTCCGCGAGGCGCTCGCCGCCCTGCCCCTCGAACAACGCGCCGCACTGGTGCTGGTGGACGTCCAGGGCTACCCGGTCGCCGAGGTCGCCCGCATCCTCGGCGTCGCCGAGGGCACCGTGAAGAGCCGGTGTGCCCGGGGTCGGGCCCGTCTGGCGGTACTGCTCGGCCATCTCCGCCCGGCCGTGGCCGCCGCGCCCTCGCCCCGACCGGATCCAACGGGCCTGAGCGGTGACGTGCCAGCCGTCACTCCGGGGAACCCTGGCCCTGCAGAGGGCGTCGGATCGAGGTCGAGCCGGTACCGGCGGGACGCCAACCAGGAGGACACGTGACGACCGAGGGGTTCCGGGAGGTCGACAACGACCTCCTCGCTGACTACCTCGGCGGGGCGTTGGACGGCACCCCGCAGCAGGAGGAAGTCGCCCGGCTGGTGTCCACGGACCCGGCCTGGGTCGAGGCGTACGCACAGCTGGCACCCGCGTTGACGGAGGTTCGCGCGAGCCTGGCCCGCTGGGCCGAGCCGTCACCGGAGATGCCGCAGGCGATCGTCGACCGCATCTCAGCCGCTCTGGTGGCCGCGGAGCCGACGTCCGGCGACCCCATGCCCGAGCACCGCGGCGACACCGCCACGCCACCTGTCGTACCGGCCCAGGGCCGGGCCGGGCGCCGGCCCGCCACACCCACGACGTCGGGGCATCGGGCACCCGCCGGGCCAGGTCGGCGGTGGCGTGAGTGGGTCCGCCGCAGCCGACCGGTGGCCGCCGTCACGGTCGCCGTGGTCGCGGTCGCGCTCGGCCTCACCCAGGTGTCCCGGAGCGACTCGCGCGACACCAGTGGCACCAGCGCCCTCGACCGGCCGGCCAGCGCGCCCGAGGGCGTCGCGGGGGCCGACCCGGCCCGCACCACCGGGCCGCCACTACGCAGCGGTACGGACTACTCCCCGCAGATCCTCGGCAACGAGCAGGGCACCATGCAGAGCGCGCCGAGCCCCAGCCGGGCGACCGGCAACACGCCCGGCACCCAGCCGGAGGTGGACGCCGGTGGAAGTCGGCGTCCCGTGAGTGAAGGGCTGGACCAACTGGCCCGGCTTACCGGCGAGGCCGCGCTGAAGACCTGCCTGACCACGGTGACGACGGAGCACGGGAACGGCCCGCTGGTGGTCGACGTGCTGGACTACGCCCGGTTCCAGGGCGAGCCGGCACTGGTCATCCGTTTCACCGACGCGACCGGGGCCCGATGGGCCTGGGTGAGTGGCCCGGAGTGCGGGGTGCCCGGGTCCGGCTCGGACAGCCGGTATTCGTCGCGGGTAGGGTGAATCCACGGTCGATGGCGCGATGACCGCCCACGTGACCTGACCCACCGGATGCCCGGCTCGGGAATCCCCGGTTCGTACGATGACGTTCTGGAAGTCAGCTGTCGGCCCCACCCAGGCGTCGGCAACTCGGATCGGCATCGGTGCTCACGCCGACGCCGAACACACACAACTCGGGAGACGGCAGTGGACGAGGTCCGCAACCTGATCATCATCGGCTCCGGGCCGGCTGGCTACACGGCGGCGGTCTACGCCTCGCGCGCCAACCTGAAGCCGCTGATCATTGAGGGCGTGCAGTCCGGTGGTGCGCTGATGACCACGACCGAGGTGGAAAACTTCCCCGGCTTCGCCGACGGCATCCTCGGCCCCGAGCTGATGGACAACATGCGCAAGCAGGCCGAGCGGTTCGGTGCCGAGTTCCTCACCGACGACGTGACCCGGGTCGAGCTGGTGGACACCGGCGACGTCGGCTCCGGCGCGGTGAGCACCGTCTGGGTCGGCGAGACCGCCTACCGGGCCAAGTCCATCATCCTCTCCACCGGTTCGGCCTGGCGGCCGCTGGGCGTGCCCGGTGAGCAGGAATACCTGGGTCACGGTGTCTCCGCGTGCGCCACCTGTGACGGCTTCTTCTTCCGTAACCAGCACATCGTGGTCGTCGGCGGCGGTGATTCGGCGATGGAGGAGGCCACCTTCCTCACCCGCTTCGCCGAGTCGGTCACCATCATCCACCGCCGCGACTCGTTCCGGGCCAGCAAGATCATGGCCGATCGGGCGCTGAGCAACGAGAAGATCAAGGTCGAGTGGAACAGCACCGTCGAGGAGATCCTCGGCGACGACGGCAAGGTCACCGGCGTACGGGTCCGCAACGTGCACACCGGCGAGACCAAGGTGATGGACGTGACCGGCGTCTTCGTGGCCATCGGTCACGACCCGCGCAGTGAGCTGTTCCGCGACCAGGTCGAGCTGGACGACGAGGGCTACGTCAAGGTCCACGCCCCCAGCACCCGCACCAACGTGCCCGGCGTCTTCGCCGCCGGCGACGTGGTCGACCACACCTACCGTCAGGCGATCACCGCGGCCGGCACCGGCTGTGCCGCCGCGCTCGACGCCGAACGGTTCATCGCGACGCTCGGCTGAAACAAGGAACACATCCCGGAGGAGGGGCATAGTGGGAAATACCAAGGCGGTCACGGACAAGAGTTTCGTCGCCGACGTGCTGCAGGCCGACAAGCCGGTTCTGGTGGACTTCTGGGCCGAGTGGTGCGGCCCCTGCCGCAAGGTGTCGCCGCTGCTCGAGGAGATCGCGGGCGAGATGGGTGACCAGGTCACCATCGTCAAGCTCAACATCGACGAGAACCCGGAGACCGCACGGGCCTACCGCGTGATGTCGGTTCCGACGCTCACCGTCTTCAAGAACGGTCAGCCGGTGCAGTCGATCGCCGGCGCCAAGCCGAAGGGCGAGCTGGTCCGGCTCATCCAGTCGGCTCTCTGACCAGCAGGACACCGACCGAACCCCGTACCCGCTCGCCGGGTGCGGGGTTCGGCGTCTCCCGGCTGTTTTTCCTGGCCCGCCACCTCGCCGCCCCGGAGCGCATAGCCTCAAGCCGAGGCCGCCCGGCCAGCCAGCGTCGTGCAGAGGGGGTCGTGCGTGCGTCCGATCCGACCCGGTGACCGAGGACCCGCGGTCACGGAGATCCGTACCATCCTTCTCAGCCTCGAACTCCTCCCCGCCGCCGGGACGCACGCCGACGAGTTCGACCTCGACACCGAGCGGGCGGTCCGCGCGTTCCAGCAGTCCCGCGGGCTCAGCGTGGATGGCCGGGTCGGTGCGGAGACCTGGCGTGCCCTGGACGCCGCCCGCTGGCGGCTCGGCGCCCGCACCCTCTACCACGCCGTCCCCGAGCCGCTCACCGGCGAGGACGTCCGGTCGCTCCAGGAACGGCTGCTGGAGATGGGGTACGACGTGGGCCGGGCCGACTCGATCTACGGCATCCGGACGGCCCGCGCGGTAGCGCAGTTCCAGCGCGAGGTCGGGCTCACCCCCGACGGCTCCTGCGGCCCACACACCATGAACGCGCTGCGCCGGATCGGCCGCAAGGTCGTCGGTGGCCGCCCGCAATGGCTCCGCGAGTCCGATGCCATCCGGCAGTCCGGGCCGGCGCTGGTCGGCAAGACGGTGGTCATCGACCCCGGGCACGGGGGCACCGACCCCGGGATGGTGGTACCCGACGGGACGCTGCGCTGGACGGAGGCGGACCTGGTGCACGACCTGGCCAGCCGCCTGGAGGGGCGACTTGCCGCGTCCGGGGTACGGGTGCAGCTCACCAGAGGACCGTCGCCCGACAGGTGCCTGCCGGACACGGACCGCGCTCTGCTGGCCAACTCGCTCGGTGCCGACGTGTTCATCTCGCTGCACCTGGACGGCCACGCCAACCCGGACGCGGAAGGTGTCGCGACCTACCACTACGGCACCGACAACGGGGTGACCTCGGCGACCGGTGAACGCCTCGCCGGGCTCGTGCAGCGGGAGATCGTCGCGCGTACCGGACTGCGGGACTGCCGTACCCATGCCAAGACCTGGGAACTGCTGCGACTGACCCGGATGCCCGCCGTGCGGGTCGAGGTCGGGTACCTCACCTCACCCACGGACCGCGCCCACCTGGTCGACCCCCGGTTCCGGGACCGTGTGGTGGAGGCGATCGTCGCCGCGGTGCAGCGGATGTACTACCCGATCGAACGGGACGTCCCGACCGGTTCGCTGGACGTCAGCGAACTGCGGGCCGTCGTGGCCGCCGGCACGGTTATCGACTGATCGCTGCGGGACCGACGCCCGCCGGCGGGTCGACCGTCAGCCGTTGGTGGAACGGGTCGCCGGGGCGGGACGAACCGGCCGGAGCAGAGTTTCCGGGCTCATCGACCCGAGCAGCTTCTCCAGCGCGTACTCGACGTCCGACTTCCAGCTCAGCGCGGTGCGCAACTCGAGACGCAACCGGGGGAACCGCGGATGCGGACGTACTGTCTTGAACCCCACCGAGAGGAAGAAGTCGACAGGTGCCACGCAGCCACCCGACGGATCGTCGGCGTCACCGAACTTCGCGTCACCGAACGCCTCGATGGCCTTGATCCCCCGCTTGGTGAGATCCCGGGCGACGCCCTGCACCAGCATCCGGCCCAGGCCGCCACCGGCGAACGCGGCGACCACGTTGGCGGTCATCAGCAGTGCCGCGTCGGCCGAGACCGGTGAGGTCGGAAACGCCATCGAACGGGGCACGTAGGCGGGCGGGGCGTACATGACGAAGCCCGCCGGCATGCCGTCAACGTACGCGAGCTTGCCGCAGGAACCCCACTCCAACAGCGTCTGGGAGACCCACGCCTCCTTCTCCAGGCCCGGATCACCGGCAGCGCAGGCCCGGTCAGCGGAGACCGGATCGAGCTCCCAGTAGACGCACTGCCGGCACGGGCTGGGAAGGTCCTCAAGCGTGTCGAGGGTCAGGCTGACCAGACGTCGCGACATATGGCGCATCCCCACAATAGGCTCGGTGGTGAGACCGGCATGGAACGACAGCGCCGCCTTCCTGCCCCCGACGAGCGATCGTACGCCGCCGATCGGCGATGCGGGAGGGGACGCGCAGATGCCCACCGCACCGGGGGACGCGAGCGGACGGTCCGCCATGTGGTCGATCCGTCTCGGCACCCAGGCAGCGGGGCTCTGGCGGACTAGGATCGACAATCGGCGCCCCGCCGCCATGGTCACCGGCGTGTGGGGTACCCGGGGCGGGAGCCACCCGAGCAGCGATCGAGGTGAGGTCATGACCGGCACGACACTCGACGACTACACCGACCGGTACGCCCGGCGGGTACGCGGGATGACCGCCTCGGAGATCCGAGCACTGTTCGCGGTCGCAAGCCGCCCGGAGGTCGTCTCGCTCGCCGGTGGCGCTCCGTACATCGCCGCGCTGCCGCTGGACGCGGTCGGTGAGATGCTCGGCCGGCTCGGCTCCGAACACGGTGTGAGCACCCTCCAGTACGGCATCGGTCAGGGCACCCTCGAGCTGCGCGAGCGGATCTGCGAGGTCATGTCGCTCTCCGGGATCGACGCGGCGTGCGGTGCCTCCCCGGAGGACGTCGTGGTCACCGTGGGCGGGCAGCAGGCCCTGGACCTGGTCGCCCGGCTCTTCCTCGACCCGGGTGACGTGGTGCTCGCCGAAGGGCCGACGTACGTCGGTGCACTCGGAGTGTTCCAGGCCGCCCAGGCGCAGGTCGTGCACGTACCGATGGACGAGGACGGGCTCGTCCCCGAGGCGCTGGAGGCGGCCATCGCCGACCTCGCGCGTGCCGGCCGCCGGGTGAAGTTCCTCTACACGATCCCCACCTACCAGAACCCGGCCGGCGTGACGCTCAGCGAGGAGCGCCGGGAACGGGTGCTCGACATCTGCGAGCGCGCCGGCCTGCTCGTCGTCGAGGACGACCCGTACGGTCAGCTGGGTTTCGAGGGTGAGGCCCCGGCACCGTTGCGGGCTCGCCGCCGGGACGGCGTGTTCTACCTCAGCACCTTCTCCAAGACCTTCGCCCCCGGGCTGCGGGTCGGTTGGATCCTCGCGCCGCACGCGGTCCGCGACAAGCTGGTCATCGCCAGCGAGGCGCAGATCCTCTGCCCGAGCGGTTACGCCCAGGCAGCCGTGGCCACATACCTCGGCACGATGCCGTGGCGGCAACAACTCAAGGTCTACCGCGAGGTCTACCGGGAACGCCGGGACGCCCTGCTCGACGCGATGACCGACCTGATGCCCGAGGGCACCAGCTGGACCACCCCGGCCGGTGGTCTCTTCGTGTGGGCCACCCTGCCCGACGGGCTCGACTCCAAGGCCATGATGCCGCGGGCGATCGCCGCCCGGGTCGCCTACGTGCCCGGCACCGGTTTCTACGCCGACGGCACCGGCACCGGCGCGATGCGCCTCAACTTCAGCTTCCCGCCGCCGGAGCGGATCCGCGAGGGCGTCCGCCGGCTGGCCGGTGTCATGGAGCAGGAGATCGCGATGCGACGGGTCTTCGGCCCCGTGGGTGGCGCCGCCGGCCGACGCGGCCGGGCCGGCTCCGACGTGCCAGGGCCCGACTTGGCATGATGCCGGCATGGGTACGACCGCCATTGAGCGCCTCCTCGTGACCGATTCCGCAGCCTCGCCCGACCTACGCGTGGTGGTGCTCGCGGGTGGGCTCTCCTATGAGCGGGACGTGTCACTACGCTCCGGCCGCCGGGTGCTCGACGCGCTACGTGCCGTCGGGGTGGAAGCCGAGATGCGGGACGCCGACGTGGCGCTGCTACCAGCGCTCGCCGCAGACCCGCCGGACGCCGTGGTGATCGCACTGCACGGTGCCACCGGCGAGGACGGCTCACTGCGGGGAGTCCTGGACCTCTGCGACATCCCGTACGTCGGCTGTGACGCCCGAGCATCCCGGCTCGCCTGGGACAAGCCCTCCGCCAAGGCGGTGCTCCGCGAAGCCGGCATCCCCACCCCGGACTGGGTGGCGCTCCCACACGATCGCTTCTCCGAGCTCGGGGCGGTCGCCGTACTGGACCGGATCGTCGACCGGCTGGGCCTCCCTCTCATGGTGAAGCCGGCGCAGGGTGGGTCCGGGCTCGGAGGCGCGGTGGTCAGGGACGCCGCAGCGCTGCCCGCCGCGATGGTCGGCTGCTTCGCGTACGACTCCACAGCACTGGTGGAGCGGTACGTTGCCGGCATGGACGTCGCGGTCTCCGTGGTCGACCTCGGTGACGGTCCGCAGGCGTTGCCGCCGGTGGAGATCGTGCCGCGCAACGGTGTCTACGACTACGCGGCCCGCTACACGGCCGGCCGCACCACCTGGCACGCTCCAGCACGGCTGGACCCGGAGGTGGCCGCCAGGGTCTCCGACGTGGCTCTCGCCGCACACACCGCACTCGGCCTGCGGGACCTCTCCCGCGTCGACGTGATCGTGGACGCGTCCGGCCAGCCACACGTGCTGGAGGTCAACGTCTCGCCGGGCATGACCGAGACCTCACTGCTGCCGCTCGCCGTGCAGGCGGCAGGGCTGGACTTCGGGCGCCTCCTCGGCACGCTGGTGGGTCGCGCAGCGGCACGCCTCGCCGCGTCCTGATCTGCCCAGCAACGTCCTACGTCCTGATCTCCTCGGCGGAGCGCCGTGTCCTGATCTACTTGGGACGCGCCGCGTCCACAACGCGTGTGCCGACCTGATGGTCGGCACACTCGGATGCCGTTGCCGGCCCTGTGGGCAGTCGCGCACCACGGGGCGTGGATCGTCGAGGCGTCGCGGTGCGAGACGTCGAATGCCGCCGCAGCGACCGCCGGCCCCGCGTCCTTGATGCTGCTGTGTTCGATGTCCGGGGTGGCCGTTGGGCGGGGACTCGTCCTCTGCGTGAGAGGGATGGCCTCGTTACTGGCGGCCGTTTGTGGCGTCGTCGGTGGCGTCG
>NZ_JBSFBM010000188.1:0-13534 GCF_053592955.1 Micromonospora sp. NPDC002411
TCGTCGGCGCTGGTATGCCGGGTCCAGCTACCGTCGCTGGACAGCTCGAACGCGTCCACGTCAGGGCTCATCGCGGCGGTCAGCACCTGGTCCAGCTCGGCGCGGGCGATCGGATCGCTGACCTGCACCAGTGCCTCCACCCGGCGGTCGAGGTTGCGGTGCATGAGGTCGGCCGACCCCATCCAGAACTCGGCCTCGCCGTTGTTGCCGAACCGGAAGACCCGGGAGTGCTCCAGGAAGCGGCCGAGGATGGAGCGCACGCGGATGTTCTCCGACAGCCCGGGCACCCCGGGTCGCAGCGTGCACATTCCCCGGATGAGCAGGTCGACGTGGACGCCGGCCTGGGAGGCCCGGTACAGCGCGTCGGTCACCCCCTCGTCGACCAGCGAATTGACCTTGAACTGGACCAGGCCGGGCATGCCCAGGCGGACATGCGAGATTTCCCGCTCGATGCGCTCGATGAGGCCGGTACGGATGCCCTGCGGAGCGACCAGCAATCGCCGGTACGCGGTCTGCCGGCTGTAGCCGGTGAGCACGTTGAACAGGTCGGTGAGGTCCGCCCCGATCTCCGGGTCGGCGGTGAGCATCCCGAAGTCCTCGTACAGGCGGGCGGTCTTCGGGTGATAGTTGCCCGTGCCGATGTGGCAGTAGCGGCGGATCTGGTTGCCCTCCTGGCGGACCACCAGCGCGGTCTTGCAGTGCGTCTTCAGGCCGACCAGGCCGTACACCACGTGACAGCCGGCCCGCTCCAACGTGCGGGCCCAGCCGATGTTGGCCACCTCGTCGAAGCGGGCCTTCACCTCCACCAGCACCACCACCTGCTTGCCGGCGGCGGCCGCGTCGACCAGCGCGTCGACGATCGGGGAGTCGCCGCTGGTGCGGTAGAGGGTCTGCTTGATGGCCAGCACGTTCGGGTCGGCGGCGGCCTGCTCGATGAAGCGCTGCACGCTCGTCGCGAACGAGTGGTACGGGTGGTGCACCAGGATGTCCCCGTCGCGCAGAGTGGAGAAGACGCTGCGCGGCACCTCGCCCTCGGCGAGCCGGGGATGGGTGGCCGGCACGAACGGCGGGTCCTTGAGGTCCGGCCGGTCGGCCTCGCCGTACACCTGCCACAGCGCGGACAGGTCCAGCAGCCCGGGCACCCGCAGCACGTCCTGGTCGTCCATGTCCAGCTCGCGGACGAGGAGCTCCAACATGTGGTCGGAGATGGAGGCGGCCACCTCCAGCCGGACCGGCGGGCCGAACCGCCGCCGGGCCAGTTCCCGTTCCAGGGCCTGCAACAGGTCCTCGTCGCGGTCCTCGTCGACCTCCACCTCGGCGTTACGGGTGACCCGGAACAGGTGGCACTCGACCACCTGCATGCCACTGAACAGCTGCCCCAGGTGCACCGAGATCAGGTCCTCCACCGGCAACATCCGTACGCCCGGCTGGTCCCGGTCCACCCGGACGAAGCGGGGGACGTTGTTGGGTACCTTCACCCGGGCGAACAGCTCGGAGCCGCCGTCCGGGTCACGAACCGCCACCGCCAGGTTCAGTGACCGCCCCGAGATGTACGGGAACGGGTGCGCCGGGTCCACCGCGAGCGGGGTCAGCACCGGGAAGATGTGCTCCCGGAAGTAGGTCCGCAACCGTTCCCGCTCCGGGTCGCCCAGCTCGCCCCAGCGCAGGATGCGGATGTCCTCGTCGGCCAGCTTCGGCAGCACGTCGTCCACGAAGCAGGCGGCGTGCCGGGCGACCAGCGCGGCCGTGCGCTCCGCGATCAGCTCCAACTGGGTACGCAGGGGCAGCCGGTCCCCGCCGCGCACCGGCAGGCCGGCGGAGAGCCGCCGCTTCAGCCCGGCGATCCGCACCATGAAGAACTCGTCCAGGTTGCTGGCGAAGATCGCCAGGAACTTGGCCCTTTCCAGCAGTGGGGTGCGCTGGTCCTCGGCCAGGGTGACCCCCGGGCTCGTCGCGACACCCCTCCCCGGCAACCCATTCTCCCCGGAGCCTGCCGGGAACGGCGGGTTTCGGGGCGAATCAGCGCCGAGAGCCGACGGGTCAGCGCCGAGCGCCCCGGAGCAGGCTGAGCCGGAGCGCGCGGAGCAGGGTGCCGGGGCGGCCCAGGGTCGCCGGATGGTCGAGCATGGTGGTGACCCGGCCCAGCCGGGCATTGAGCACCGGATCGGTCAGCGACGTCCGGAAGAGCAGGTCACCGAACCACTTGGTGACCCGGTACCCCGGCGGGTACGGCCCGTCGACGTGCGGGAGCTCGATGTCGGCGGTCGTGGAGATCTGCCAGGCGGCGTCGACGACCACCCGGACCTGGTCGAAGTACGCCCGCGCCGGCTCGTCGTGCGGCTTCGGGCCGGACCGCAGGTACGCCGACAGGCAGGACGCGTGCAGCGCCGCGGAGGTCATGCCCTGGCCGTACACCGGGTTGAAGGACGCGACGGCGTCGCCGGCCGCGACCAACCCGGCGGGCAGGCGGTCGAGCTTGTGGAAGTTACGGCGTCGGCTGTCCGCCTGGTGGTACGTGACCACCCCGCCCAGCATCTCCCCGTGCTCGGCGATGTCGCCGAACATCTGCGGGTAGTGCTCCCGGCAGCGCGCGGTGAAGTCGGCGACGTCGCGGCTGGGCCGATCCTCGTCGTAACCGGCCACCAGCATGATCCAACGGTCTCCCTCGACGGAGTTGATCCCACCGATCCGGGCGGTACGCCCCTTGCCGGCCATGGTGTGGAAGACCGCGACCCAGGCGTCGCTGTCCTTCTCGTCACGACGGTAGAGCGCCGTCGCGTAGTTGAGCTTGATCGGCATGCGTTGCATCGGCGGGCGGGGCCACCCGTGCTCGGCCAACCAGTCGCTGAGCCGGCTGGACCGACCCATCGCGTCGACCACCAGGTCCGCTGGTTCGACGACCGCCTCGCCGCCGGCCTCGGGCACGTACCGCGCGCCGGTGACCCGCCGCTCGTCGAAGAGCAGACCCTCCGCCCGCCCGTACACCATGCGGATGTTGTCCACGGCGAGCGTCCGCCGCCGGACCAACGCCTCCAGGAACGGACGCGTGGTGATCAGCGCCGGCCCGGTGCCGGTCGCCGCCGGCGGCAGCCCGAGCATGCCGTTGACGAAGACCTTCGCTGTTCCCGGGTCGGTCGGCGGCGGCGGAGCGCCGAGCGCGAGCGCCTCGTCGGCGATGCCGGGAAACCAGCGTTCCAACTGGACCTGGCCGGCGGGCAGCAGCGCGTGCACCTGACTGCCCTGGGGCACACCCGGGCGGGGTCCGGCTTCGACGTCGGACGGGTCCCGTTCGACGATCAGGACCTCCTCGGCGTGGTCGCTCAACACGCGCGCCGCCATCAGCCCGGCCATGCTGCCGCCGAGCACCACAGCACGTCGCATGACCACACGTGTCCCAGCCGGTCGTTCGGCGGTCGCTATCTGCGAGAACAGCCGGGACGGAGAGGGGGACATACGATCACTCCTCGGACGGTCGGGGAACCACGGCATCCACGACCGTAACCATCAGAGCGTCAGCCGTCAGCGCTCAGTTGGCCCGCCACTTCTGGTTGGCGTTGCCGGTGCACTGCCAGATCTGCAACCGGGCGCCGTTGTCCGGGTTCGCGTCGAGCACGTCGACGCACCTGTCCGCCTTGGTGTTCACCAGGTCGTAGGCCTTGTTGAGGGTGAACTTCTGCGACGAGGCGCCGGAGCAGTCGGCCAGCAGAACGGCAGCACCGTCGGCGGTGGAGTGGCCGGCGACATCCAGGCACTTGCCCATCGAACGGACCGTGCCGTCCGCGGGGAAGGTCCAGAGCTGCTTCGCGGTACGACGACAGTCCCAGATCTGCAACCGGACACCAGCTGTGGCGTTGCCGTCGGGGATGTCGATGCACCGGTCGCTGGCGAAGCTGGAGATCTGCTTGCCAGCGGGCGTGCCGGCCGGTGTGGGCGAGGCCGGCGGCGGAGCCGACGGTTGCTGCGCCGAGGTTCCCGGAGCTGTCGTCGTACCGCTGCCCGCCCCCGGCGACGGCGGCCCCGCGCTCGCCGGGGGTGGCGGGCCGGCGGATCCGGACGGTGGGCCGGCTGTCACCGGCAAGCCCTGGAAACCATCGGCGATCAGCGCGAAGACGGCCGCGCTCGCGGACCATTCGGCGGCGGACGTGGTCCAGTCGATCGAGTACGCGTGCCCGTTGTGACCGACGAACGCCCGGCTGACCATCTGTGTGGGCGTCCCGTCCTCGTCGGTGTACGTCCACTCCCACTCGGCGGCCCGCACCTGGTACGGCAGTGCGGCGAGCCGGACCCGGCGGTAGTCGGCGTACCGCCGGCGTTGCGCTGCCTCCCGCGCCCGAAGCTCGGCAACCAGGTCCACTGGCACGGACCGGAGTTCGCCGACGACGAGGACCCGGCTGCCGTCCGGCTCGCGGAACTCGGCCCGCTCACCGTCGCGCCGCGCCTGCCAGCCGTCCGGCACCGGCACGAGGAAGCGGGGATCGTCGCGGTAGTAGCGCCAGCCCGCCGGTGGCGGCGGCAGGACCCGGGACACCGGCGTCTCGGCGATCGCGGACGGGTTCCCGGTCGGCGCCGCCACCACGCCGTCACCCGTGCCGCGGGACGGGCCGTGGTTCAGCAGGGACGCGGTGACCAGCAGGACGAGCAGCACAGCGACGGCTGTCACCGACCCGATCAGCCGGATCCGACGCTTACCGACCGGCTTCGACAGCGTCGGACCGTCGACGGCCGGCGGCACGGCTGGGCCCGGCTCGGCCGGCGGCGCGAGTGGGACCGGCTCGGCCGGCGGGGCGGGCGGGCCGGCCTGAGCCGGTGGCGCTGGTGGGGCCGCATCGGCGGGTGCGACGGGCGCGGCGCTGACGAACTCGGGCACGATCCTGGGACGGGGTCCGGTGCCGGTGGCGCCCAGGCGGGCGGTTGTCCCGTCCGGCTCGGCGGCCTGGCGCAGCAGCAGCTCCGCCTGATCCGCGGTGATCCGCTGATCCGGCTCCCGGCGCAGCAGTCCTTCCAGGAGCGGGGTCAGCCGACCGGCCCGCTGGGCCGGCGGTGGCGCTTCGGTGGCCAGGGCTGCCAGCGTGGCTATCGGAGACGAGCGGTGGTACGGGGTACGCCCTTCGACCGCCGCGTAGAGGGTGGCGCCGAGCGACCACAGGTCGGCGGCCGGCCCCACGTCGCCGTCGGTGGCCCGTTCCGGCGCGAGGAACGCCGGCGAGCCGAGCACCATTCCGGTCTGGGTCATCCGAGGGTCCCCGGGAAGGGTGGCCAGCCCGAAGTCGGTCAGCACCACCCGACCGTCGTCGGCGAGCAGCACGTTGGCGGGTTTGACGTCCCGGTGCAGCACGCCGGCCCGGTGCGCGGCCCGCAACGCGCTGAGAACCCCCAGCCCGATCCGCGCGGCGCGATCCGCCGGCATCGGCCCCTCGGCTTCGAGCACCTGGTGCAGGGACCGGGACGGGACGAGCTCCATCACGATCCAGGGGTCGTCGTCCGAGTGCAGCACGTCGAAGACGCGCACCACGTTGACGTGACCCAGACGGGCGACGGCCCGCGCCTCGCGCATGGACCGCTCACGCAACTCCCGGCGTTCGTCGTCGCGCAGGCCCGGCGGTGCCACCAACTCCTTGATGGCCACGTCCCGTTGCAGCATCTCGTCGCGGGCCTGCCACACGCGACCCATTCCACCCTGACCGAGCGGGCGGACCAGCCGATAACGGTCGGCAATCAACTGTGGAGGAGCGTCGGGCACGACAGGAAGGTACCCGGCAATGATTACGTGCCCAATTTTTACGGCGGCCGGAAAAGCGACAGTTGGATATGTCACAGGTGACGTCGACAGGCAACCAGTCGGCCCTTCCGGAGCAATTGCGTCAGCACTGCCGCAACTGTCGCCCACCGCGATGTTACCAACACGTATATCGACCATCCGTTATTGATATCGAGGGTATTCGAATTCGCCGGGGAGAGCCGGGTGCCGACTGACGCGGGGCCGGAGAGGCCCCGGTCGACGGTCGCGACCTGGACGCGCGACGACATCGTCCCGGGTCCGGCGCTCGCCGTGGGCGTCTTCGCAGCCCTCTCGATCGTCGAGGTCTTTCTATTCGCCAATCGTCCCGGCGAACGGCAGCATGCGGGAAGAGCCCGATCGGAGTCCACCAAGTCCCTGACGTGGCGGTTGGCAATAATTGCGCATCCTGTTCCCGATCGCGAGGCCACTCGGAATGTGTTGGGGAATTCACCGGCC
Organism: Micromonospora sp. NPDC002411; assembly: GCF_053592955.1. Lineage (NCBI taxonomy): Bacteria > Bacillati > Actinomycetota > Actinomycetes > Micromonosporales > Micromonosporaceae > Micromonospora > Micromonospora sp. NPDC002411. Next base: position 6,236 of record NZ_JBSFBM010000188.1, read on the forward strand.
GCGTCCCGGGCAGACCTTGCGCCCCCGTCCTCCGGTCTCGGCACTGGCGACCTCGATGTGGTGCGGGCTGGGCACCATGCTCTTCGCGGTCGGGCGGCTCATGTCGCCGAGGCGCCGCCCGGTCACGCTCGGGACCTGGCTCTTCCACTGCCGAGAACTGGACCTCCACCTGGCCGGCACTGTGGACCAGACCGGGGGGCAGGCCATCCCCTTCCGGGTCATGGCAGGCTGCCTGAACGCCTGGCGGTCGTGACCCACCGCAGGAGCTGGACGTGCTGGACGACACTCGGCGGGCCCCGGTCCACCTGATCCCGTCGGACCTGGGCCCGCATTGGTTGATCTTGTAGGCTCATGCGGTAGCGCCATCCTGGCTCGTCGACGCATCGACAAGGATCGAGGCAACTCGTGCTCACCGTAGGCTCGGCGGACACCGCCGCGGTGCCCCCGGCTGAGCGGTTCGGGTACTGGCACGACCTGGTGGCACGAGAGTCGGTGCCGATGCGCATCCACAGTGCCCACGCAGCGGACTTCCGGGCCCGGGCAGAGGTCATCAGCCTGGGCGAGGTCGTGCTGTCGACCTGGCGGTACCCCTCCCTGGACATGCAGCGGACCGGCACCTTCATCCGCCGCAGCGACCCGGAGATGTACCAGTTCGCACTCCCGTTGTCCGGGCAGGGCGGGGTGGAGCAGGAACGGCGGGCGAACCACTTCACGCCGGGCAACTTCGCCATCGTCGACACGTCCCGACCCCATCAGTCGACGCACCAGGTACGGTCGCACCACGAGGGCATCCTGACCACCCGGACGATCCTCGTCCCGCACGGTCTCCTGCCGGTGCATCCCAACCGGATCTCGCGGCTGCTCGGCACGAGCATCTCCGCCACCGAGGGCATCGGCGTCCTGCTCAACCAGTTCGTCCACCAGGTGATGAGCCATCCCGAGCAGTACCACGAGCGCGACATCCCGCTCCTGGGCACCGTCGTGCAGGACCTCATCTCCGCGATGGTCGCCCAGCAGTTGGACCTCACCGACACCCTGCCGACCGAGGTACGTGGCCACAACCTGAGCATGCTGGTCAAGGCATTCATCGACGAGCACCTCGCCGACCCCGACCTGTCGCCAAGCGCCGTCGCCGCCGCGCATCACGTCTCGCTCCGCAGTCTGCACCGAGCGTTCGAGACCGAGGACCAGACGGTCGCCGAGATCATCCGCAGCAAGCGCCTGGATCGGTGCGCCCGCGACCTGCGCAACCCCCTGCTCCGAGGGCGGCCCATCTACAGCATCGCCGCCCGCTGGGGTTTCCGCTCCCAGGCCCACTTCAGCAGGGTCTTCACGACCACATTCGGGGTGTCCCCCCAAGCCTTCCGCGACGACCCACGCGCCCGCCCTTAGCGCTGCCCCCAAGACCCGAGCAGCAACAACCCTGATGGTGCACGGATCCTGGCGACGAGCATTGGGCGCGGGCGGGGTCGCGCCCGCCTCCGGCCGGCGCGACCCCTGACCCATCGAGACGGCGTCAGGCCGGGACGCCAACCTCCTGGGTGGACGGCCGTGCCGGCGTCTCGTCCTCGTCCGAGTCGTCGTGGTCGTCGAGCATCGTGGCCTCGTCGAACGGGTCGTCACCGCGCAGCACCTCGGCCGCCCGGTCCCGGTCGAACTCCCCGGTCCACGTCCCCACCAGCACTGTTGCCACGGCGTTGCCCGCGAAGTTCGTCAGCGCCCGCGCCTCGGACATGAACCGGTCGATGCCGACGATCAGACCGACGCCGTCGACGAGGTCCGGCCGGTGCGACTGAAGTCCGCCGGCCAGCGTCGCCAGCCCGGCACCGGTGACCCCGGCGGCGCCCTTCGAGGCAATGATCATGAACAGGAGCAGCGAGACCTGCTCGCCGATCGAGAGCGGCTTGCCCAGCGCGTCGGCGATGAACAGCGACGCCATCGTCAGGTAGATCGCCGTGCCGTCCAGGTTGAAGGAGTAACCGGTCGGCACGGTGATGCCGACGACCGGCTTGCTGACCCCGAAGTGCTCCATCTTCGCGATCAGCCGCGGCAACGCCGACTCCGACGACGACGTCGACAGGATCAGCAGGAACTCCCGGCCCAGGTACCGCAGCAGCGAGAAGATCGAGATCCGGGCCACGAACCAGAGCAGCGCGCCCAGTACCACCAGCACGAAGATCAGGCAGGTGGCGTAGAAGCCGAGCATGATCTGGGCGAGGCTCTTGAGCGCGTCCACGCCGGTCGCGCCGACCACGGCGGCCATGGCCCCGAACGCGCCGACCGGCGCCAGCCACATGATCATGGCGAGCACCTTGAACACGACCCGCTGGATGACGGCGATCGCGCCGAGCACCGGCTCACCGCGTCGACCCATGGCCTGCACGGCGAAGCCGACCAGCAGGGCCACCAGCAGCGTCTGGAGCACCTCGCCCTCGGTGAGCGCGGAGAGCAGCGTGGTCGGGATGATCCCGAGTAGGAAGTCCGCCGTCCCGCCGGCCTCGTCGCCGGCGGCGGCCTTGCCCGCGCCCGCGAGGTCCTGGCCGAGGTCGAGACCGGAGCCGGGGTGGATGAGGTTGCCGACCACCAGGCCGATGGCGAGCGCGACCGTCGACATGGTGAGGAAGTAGCCGAGGGCGAGACCGCCCACCTTGCCGACCTTCGCGGCCTGCCGCACGGAGCCGACGCCGAGCACGATGGTGCAGAAGATGACCGGGCTGATCATCATCTTGATCAGGTTGACGAAGCCGGTGCCGATCGGCTTGAGTTCCTTGCCGAAATCGGGGGCGACCAGGCCGACGACGATGCCGGCGACCACGGCCACGATGACGGCCAGGTAGAGGTAACGGGTACGGTCCCGGCGGACCGGAGGCGCCGCTGAGGTGGTGGATTCGGTGTCCATGTCAACAATGTGAAGTGCCTCTCACCCGTTGACAGCCTTGCGGTCATTCTGTTCACCGCGACCGCAGCAGCGGCGGCACACGAAGGAGGTGTTGGAGGGTGGCCCGACGCCAGTGGAGCATCGCGGGGCAACTCTTCGCCCTCCAGGCGGTGGTGGTGACGCTGCTCGTGCTGGCCGGCGCGGCGGGCGCCGTCTGGCTGGCCCGCAGCGACTCCCGCCAGGCCGCGCAGGAGGAGGTGCTCGCGGTGGCGCAGACCGTGGCCCGCTCCCCCGACGTCCGCGCGGCCCTCACGACCGCCGACCCGGCGCGCGTCCTCCAGCCGTACGCCGAATCGACCCGGCAGGCGACGGGCACCGACTTCGTGGTGGTGATGGCCCCCGACCGCACCCGTTTCTCGCACCCCACCCCGGACCGGATCGGCGAGCCGTTCGTCGGCGAGATCGGGCCCGCTCTGGCGGGCCGCGCGTTCACCACCACCAACGTCGGGACGCTCGGCGAGTCGGTGCGTGCGGTCGTTCCGGTGTACGACGAGCAGCGACGCCTCGTCGGTCTGGTCTCGGTGGGCATCACCACCCGCGCCATCGACAAGAAGCTGCTCGGCCAGTTGCCGGTGCTGTTCGGTGTCGCCGCGCCGGCCCTGGCCCTCGCCGCGACGGGCTCCTGGCTGCTCAGCCGCCGGCTCCGCCGCCAGACCCACGGTCTTGGCCCGGCGCAGATGACCCGGATGTACGAGTACTACGACGCGGTTCTGCACTCCGTCCGCGAGGGTCTCGTGGTGTTGACCACCGACCGGCGGGTGGCGCTGGTCAACGACGAGGGCCGCCGCCTGCTGGGCCTCGACACCGACGCGCCGGTTATCGACCAGCCGGTCGCCGGGATCGACCTGCCACCGGCGGTGGCCGAGTTGCTCAGTTCCGGGCGCGACGCCCGCGACGAGCCGATCCTCGCTGGTGACCGGGTCCTCGTCGCCAACCAGCGGACCACCCGCTTCGAGGGCGCGGTGCTCGGCACCGTGTTGACCCTGCGGGACCAGACCGAGCTGCGCACCCTGGCCAGTGAGCTGGACTCGGTGCGCGCGTTGACCGAGGCGCTGCAGGCGCAGACCCACGAGTCGGCCAACCGGCTGCACACCGTGCTGACCCTTGTGGAGTTGGGTCGCGCCGACGAGGCCGTCCGGCTCGGCACCCGGGACCTGGCCCTCGCCCAGCAACTGACCGACCGGGTGGTCGGCGCCGTGACCGAGCCGGCGCTGGCCGCGCTGCTGCTGGGCAAGTCCGCGCAGGCCGGCGAGCGCGGGGTGGACCTGGTCGTCGAGCCGGACTGCCGCCTCGACGACAGCCCACTGCCGACCGGCGACCTGCTCACCGTGGTCGGCAACCTGGTCGACAACGCCCTGGAGGCGGTGGCCGGCACACCCGCGCCTCGACGGGTACGGGTGTTCGTCGGCGCTGTCGACGACGAGCTGGTCATCCGGGTCGCCGACAGCGGACCCGGGCTGGCCCCGGAACGGGTGGCGGACGCGTTCCGGCGAGGCTGGTCCACCAAGAGCACCGGGCGGGGCCTCGGCCTGGCCCTGGTCGGGCAGGTGGTCCGCCGACACGGCGGTAGCGCCGAGGTGACCCGCTCGGACGACGGCGGCAGCCTGTTCACCGTCCGGCTGCCGGGCGGGCGGTCATGACCGACATCCGGGTGCTGGTCGTCGAGGACGAGCCGCTGCTGGCCGAGGCGCACAGCGCGTACACCGAACGGGTTCCCGGTTTCGTGGTGGTCGGCGTGGCGCACACGCGCGGGCGGCGATGGCGGCGCTGCGGGCCAACGACGGCGGCGACGTGGACCTCGTACTCCTGGACTTTCGGCTGCCCGACCTGCACGGCCTGGACGTCTGCCGGGCGCTGCGCGCGGCCGGCAGCAGCGTCGACGTGCTCGCGGTGACCTCCGCGCGGGACCTGGCGGTGGTGCGGACCGCGGTGTCCCTCGGGGTGACGCACTACCTGCTCAAACCGTTCACGTTCGCCGCGTTCCGCGACAAGCTGGAGCGGTACGCGGACTACCGCGCCCAGGCGCTCGCCGACGGTGAGGTGGCCGCCCAGCACGACGTGGACCGGATGTTCGCCACCCTGCGCGGCACCGCCGGACACAGCCTGCCCAAGGGGCTCGACGCGCAGACCCTCAATCGGGTACGCGCAGCCCTCAGCGACGGGACCGGCGCGCAGGTGGGGTTGTCGGCGACCGAGGTGAGCGCGGCGACCGGCATCTCCCGGGTGACCGCCCGCCGCTACCTGGAATACCTGGTGACCATCGACAGGGCAGTCCGAACCCCCCGCTACGGCACTCCCGGCCGCCCCGAAGTCGAATACCGGCCCCGGTGAGCAGGACCGCGGGCCGCGTCAAGATCCGAGCAACTTCCCCGAAGTTGCTGCCTCAGGGGCGCGTGACACAGCAACATCCCCGATGTTGCGCGGATCTTGCGCAGCGGCGCCCGGACAGCGCGGGAACCCGGTGGCGGGGTGAAGATCCGTTGTTAGACTGGGCCCGTTGGGTCAGCGGTACGACCAGGGAGACCAGACATGGCGGGTGACGACGACATCTCCGGGTGAGACCGGATGTGTGCGGCCATCGGTTCGGCGCGTTCCGCGCAGCCGCGGTGGCCATGACGTCGTTCCACCGGTCCCGTTTGTCGTCGGGCGTGCTCGAACGCGCCCAGCCCACCCTTTGAGGTCACTCGCATGTCTGATGCGTTCATCGTCTGCTCGAACCTGTCCTTCTCCTGGCCGGACGACACCCCGGTCTTCTCGGAGCTGTCCTTCACCGTTCCCGGCGGTCGCACCGGCCTGGTCGCGCCCAACGGCGCCGGCAAGAGCACCCTGCTGCGGCTGATCGCCGGGGAGCTGCGGCCCAGCGGCGGCAGCGTCACCGTCGACGGCCTGCTCGGCTACCTCCCGCAGACCCTCCCCCTGGCCGGCGACCTTGCCGTGGCGCAGGTGCTCGGCGTCGCCGAGCGGATCGCGGCACTGCACGCCATCGAGGCCGGCGACGCCAGCGAGGAGCACTTCGCCACCATCGGCGACGACTGGGACATCGAGGAGCGCACCCGCGGTGAACTGGACCGGCTCGGTCTGGGCGACCTGTCGCTCGACCGGCCGCTGCACACGCTCAGCGGTGGCCAGGTGGTCTCCCTCGGCCTGGCGGCGCAGCTGCTCCGACGCCCGGACGTGCTGCTGCTCGACGAGCCGACCAACAACCTCGACGTGGAGGCCCGGCACAAGCTCTACGACGTGCTCACCGACTGGTCCGGGTGCCTGCTGCTGGTCAGCCACGACCGGGAGCTGCTGGATCGGATGGACCGGATTGCCGAGCTGGAGCGCGGCGAGATCCGCTGGTTCGGGGGCAACTTCACCGCGTACACCGAGGCGGTGCAGGCGGCGCGGGAGGTGGCTGAGAGCAACCTGCGCAACGCCGAGCAGGAGGTGAAGCGGGAGAAGCGGGAGATGCAGCAGGCGCGGGAGCGGGCCGACCGGAGGGCCAGCAACGCCTCGAAGAACCTCAAGAACGCCGGGCTGGCCCGGATCGTCGCCGGCGGGCTCAAGCGCAGCGCGCAGGAGTCGGCGGGCAAGGCCCAGGAAACGCACTCCAGCCGGCTCGGTCAGGCCAAGGCCCGACTGGATGAGGCCGGTCGGGCGGTCCGCGAGGAGGACCGGATCGTCGTGGACCTGCCGGACACCACCGTCCCGGCCGGACGGACGGTCTTCACCGGTACGGGGATGCGGGCCCGCTTCGACGACCGGGAGCTGTTCGGCGGCGACGGCGCGGACCTGGTGATCCGAGGTCCGGAACGGATCGCGCTCACCGGGGCGAACGGCGTCGGCAAGTCGACCCTGCTGCGGCTCGTCAACGGCGACCTCGAACCGGCCGGCGGTGACGTCAAGCGAGCCGACGGGCGGATCGCGTACCTGTCGCAGCGGCTGGACCTGCTGGACCTCGACCGGACGGTGGCGGAGAACTTCGCCGCGTACGCGCCGAGCCTGCCGGACGCCAGGCGGATGAACCTGCTCGCCCGGTTCCTCTTCCGGGGTGCCCGGGTCAACCTGCCCGTCGGGGTGCTCTCCGGCGGTGAGCGGCTGCGCGCGACCCTCGCCTGTGTGCTCTGCGCCGAGCCGGCACCGCAACTGCTGCTGCTCGACGAGCCGACCAACAACCTGGACCTGGTCAGCGTCGGTCAACTGGAGAGCGCGCTGACCGCGTACCAGGGTGCGTTCGTGGTGGTCAGCCACGACGAACGGTTCCTCGCCGAGATCGGCGTGCAGCGCTGGTTGCGGCTGGCCGACGGCCAGCTGCGCGAGATCGCCGCCCCCGACCGGGGCTGAGCCCGGCGACCGTCCGCGGCCCGGCCGGCGATGAC
>NZ_JBSFBM010000189.1:0-13342 GCF_053592955.1 Micromonospora sp. NPDC002411
TGGTCGGCTACGCGTTCATGGGCGCCGCGCACTCACAGGCGTGGCGCACCGTGAACCGCGTGTTCGACCTGCCGGCGCGGGCCCGGATGGCGCTGCCGAGTGGATCAACCCGTCGGTGCGGGCAACGTGCGGTCTGCGCGCCCCAGGGTGGGCTCAGGTGTCCGCGAACCCCAGCCCTACGTGCACGGTTATGCCCGATTTTTGCGTTATGGGGTCGACGCCTCCCGGCCCGACCAGCCCAACCCGGCCAGGCGGGCTGAGCAATCAAGATCGTGCTCGAACCAGGAAAGAGGGGCTTCAGGCCGGGAGCGAGGCCACTACAACAACGTTCGAGCACGATCAGGGGTGGGCGGCGCCGTAGCCACTGTCCACCCGGGAGCGTCGTGGCGAGTGGTCAGGCGGGGTCGGTGGGCATCGCGGCGTCGCTGGCCTGGGCGTGCCGTTCCAGGAGTCGCTGCCGGATCTCCTCCGGGGTGTACGCGCGTCGGCGTCGTTCGGCCCGTGCGATGACCACGCCGGAGGCTGCGACGCCGGCGAGGCCGGCCAACCCGAGAACCTTCCACCACCGCATTCGTTGCGCCATCGGCCTAGGCTAGACCCTCATGAGCATCAGCCTGGATGAGGCCGTCGAGTTGACCCGCACCGGCGACGTGTGGGTGTTCCGGGGTCGCAGCGTGCCGGACCGGGCGATCCAGTTCACCACCAACAGCCCGGTCAACCACGTTGGCATGGCCGTGGTGCTGGACGACATGCCCCCGTTGATGTGGCATGCGGAGTTGGGCAGGTCGTTGCCGGATCTGTGGTCGGGTACGCACCAGCGTGGCGTCCAGTTGCACGACCTGCGGGACGCGGTCTGCGTCTGGGCCAACAGGTACGGGCAGCGGGCCTGGCTGCGGCAGCTCGATCCGCCGGCCGACGGGGAGATGGAGCGGGCGGTGCTGCAAACCATCGCCCGGTTGGACGGCACCCCGTTCCCGTCTACCGCCCAGTTGGCGTGGCGGTGGGTGCGGGGTCGGGTGCCGGCGCTGCCGCGCCCCGGCCGGTTGTCCGCGCTGACGCGCCCGATCAGGCTGCCCGCGCTGCCGCGCCCCGGCTGGCCGGCGCTGGCACCCCGGCCGATCCCCACCAACTCCGCCGACGCGAACGGCTCTGCGGGTTCCACCAGGCCTGCCAGCCCGGCCGGTTCGGCGGGGGAGCGGGACCGGGCGCTGGAGACGGCGTACTGCGCCGAGGTGGTTGCGGTGACCTATGAGGCGATGGGTTTGCTGCCGGCGGGCCGGCGTCCCAACTGGTACGACCCGGGGCGGTTCTGGAGTGGGGACGACCTGGGTCTGGCCGCCGATGCCCGGCTGGGTTCGGAGATCGAGGTACGGGTGCCGCCTCGTTGAGGTTTGACCTGGGTGGTGACCGGCAATTGCTGTGGCCGTGAACGCCTCCACGGATCTTGACACGCTGGCCGACTTCTTCGACCGGTACGGCGTGGCGCTGACGTCCGGTGACCTGCCGGCCATCGCGGGCTGCTACGCCCTCCCGGGTTTGGTGGTGGCCGACACCTACAGTTTCTCGTTCACGTCACCGGCGGCGGTGGCGTTGTCCTTCGTGGGTGCCGCACCGGACTACCAGGACCGGGAGTTGATCGCGGCGCATGCCCGAATCGAGGATGTGCAGGCGGTGTCCGCGCTGTTGACGATGGTCGCGGTCGAGTGGGAGTTCCTGGACAGCCAGGGGCAGGCGGTGCCGGGGGAGCGGTACCGCTACCTGCTGCGGATCTCGGACGAGGGGCCGGTCATCTGCACCGTCGTCCGGACGGGCTGATCGAGCGGGACCGTCCGCCAGGTCGGGCCGTTTTCCGTAGCGCGTCGGCTGGTCGGCCCGATCCGTACCCGCCCGATTCCCGAGCGGGGCAGTGCTGGCTACGCTGTCGCGTCGGTGGGGACGAGGGGAGACCTGATGGCGGTGCGGCCGGATGGTGCGACAGGGTCGCGGGCGGCTCGAATGTTGGCGTCGGTGCCGTGGATCGTGGTGCTGCTCGGTGTGTGTGCGCTGGTGGTGCTGCTGGTTGTCGCGTTGCTGTCGTTCCGGACCAGGGAGCGGGAGTCCGTACCGCAGGGGGCCCCTCCGGTGTTGCTGCCGACAGTGCCGGCTGCCGCGTCGGCGACGGGTGGGCCGACTCCGGCTGGCGTGGAGCGGCGCTCGGTGTCGCCTCGGCCGTCGCGTAGCAGTCGGACGCCGTCGCCACGGGCTACCGTGACCGGCTCTCCGACGCCGGGGCGGACGGCCGCTCCGTTGGTGTCGACGCCGTCGGCGGGTGCCACGGTCACCGCCCGCTACCAGGTCGGCTCGAACGGCTGGGACGGCGACGCTGCGGTGTTGTCGATCGCGAACGAGACGAGCCGGTCGGTGGACTGGTCGGTGGAGTTGACGTTCGACGAGGACCTCTGGGCGTTGCGCCTCAGCGACGACTCGGGGATCTCGATGCGGGGACGTGGGAACGGCGAGTTCGTGTTGCGGGGGACCCGTTCGCTGGAGCCGGGTGCTTCGCGGACGGTGCGTCTACGCGTCGGGTGGGGTGAGTCCGCGCAGCGGCCGCAGCGGTGCACCATCAACGGGGTCGCCTGTCGGCTCGGCTGAGTGGACGTTGGGCGGTGTCGGCGCTTTCCGGTCCGGCCGCTGATCGCTACGCTGCCCGGACGGTCCGCTGAGGGAGGTTCATGTCCGGCATGCGTCGCGCACCGCGACTGACGCCCGGTCCGGCCGCGATCGTGTCGTCGCCCTGGGTCGTGGTGGGCGCTGGTGTGGTCGTGATGGTGGTCCTGCTCGTCATGACCCTGGGTGCGTACCGGGGGCGTAGCCCGGCGCCGGACGGGGCGTCGGCGCCGCCGGCGTTGCCGCTGCCGTCGGCGGAGGCAACGCCGAGTCGACCCACGCCGGTGGCGTCGCCGGTCCCGGTGATGCCGGGGTTGTCCGGGCGTGCGAGCGGGTTGCCGCCGAGCGCCGTGACCGGTTCACCGTCGCCGTCGGTCGCCCCGCCGGTCAGTCCGCCCGGTCAGCCGGTGGTGACGCGGTCGCCGACTCGTGCTCCGCAGGGGCAGCCGACGTTCAGCGGGCGGTACCGGGTGGTGCAGAGCTTCGACGGGGGCTTCATCGGCGAGGTGGCGATGGTCAACGTGTCCGCGCAGAGCCGTGGGTGGACGGTGCGGTTGGAGTTCTCCGGTGGGCGGTTCGTGACCGCCTGGGTGGAGGGTGTGCCACAGGGGACGGTCCGGCAGTTCGACAACGGTTTCACGTACGTCAGTGGGGTGGACGTGCGTCCCGGGGGGTCGGTGTCGTTGCGGTTCCACATGGAGCGGACGTCCAGCACACCGCGGTTGTGCACTGTCGACGGGGTGCGCTGCGGCGGCTTCTGAGTCGCGCTTCCGCAAGGTTGCTGCTCTGTTGCGACCATGTTTGCAAGTCATTGCAGAATCTTTCGGCAAGGGTTAGCGTGCGGCCATTCAGCGACCAGAGGAAGGCGTCGATGAAACCCTCGCCGATACCGCACACCGCCCTGGCCCTCGTCTCCCTGCTCACAGTGACGCTCGTCGGCACCTCGGTCGCCGTGCCGGCCGCAGCGGCAGCCCCGCGCCCGTCCGGCGCTGCCGTCGTCACCGCCGGCGCCGCCGCCCAATGGAGCAACGAACCGACCGCCGAGGCGCTGTCGAAGGCCGGCGGCAACTCCGCGCGGGCCGAGCAGTTCTACTTCGTCCTGCCGGACCGCTTCGCCAACGGTGACCCCCGCAACGACAGGGGTGGCCTCGCCGGTGACCGGCTGCGGACCGGGCTCGACCCGACCGACAAGGGCTTCTACCACGGCGGTGACCTCAAGGGCGTCATCGACAAGTTGGACTACATCCAAGGGATGGGCACCACCGCCATCTGGCTCGCCCCGATCTTCAAGAACCGGCCGGTACAGAGGTCCGGCAATGACGTCTCCGCCGGTTACCACGGTTACTGGATCACCGACTTCACCGAGGTGGACCCCCACTTCGGCACGATGGCGGAGATGAAGCGGCTGGTGAAGCTCGCCCACCAGCGCGGCATCAAGGTCTACCTCGACGTGATCGTCAATCACACCGCCGACGTCATCAAGTACGCCGAGGGCTCCTACGGGTACGTGGACAAGGCGGCCTCGCCGTACACCGACGCCCTGGGGCGGGCGTTCGAGGACCGGAACTACGCCGACGGCAGCCGGGCGTTTCCGCCGGTCGACAAGGAGTCGTTCCCGTACACCCCGAAGTTCGACGAGCCGAAGGACGCCACTGTCAAGGTCCCGGCCTGGCTGAACGACGTCACCATGTACCACAACCGGGGCGACTCCACCTTCGCGGGCGAGAACAGCGAGTACGGCGACTTCTTCGGTCTCGACGACCTGTGGACCGAGCGGCCCGAGGTGGTCCAGGGGATGACGAAGGCGTACGGGGACTGGATCGGTGCCACCGGCGTCGACGGGTTCCGGCTGGACACCGTGAAGCACGTCAACATGGACTTCTGGCCGCAGTTCAGCCAGGGCATCGAACGGGCCGCCGAGAAGGCCGGCAAGAAGGATTTCTTCATGTTCGGTGAGGTGTACAGCGCCGACCCGGAGATCAGTTCCCGCTACGTCCGGCAGGGTGGCCTACCGGCGACTCTCGACTTCGCGTTCCAGGAGGCCGCGCGCGGGTACACCGCCGGCGCGGGGTCGGCGAAGGCGCTCGCCGACGTGTACGCCCGCGACGACCTCTACGCCGCCCGGAACACCGACGCGGGCCGGCTGACCACCTTCCTCGGCAACCACGACATGGGCCGGATCGGGTCGTTCGTCGCCGGTGGTGGCACCGACCCGGCCAGTCACCTGCGCCGTGACCAGCTCGCGCACCAGTTGATGTTCCTGACGCGCGGCCAGCCGGTGATCTACTCCGGTGACGAGCAGGGCTTCACCGGGCCCGGCGGGGACAAGGACGCCCGGCAGGACATGTTCGCGTCGAAGGTGCCCGACTATCTCGACGACGACCTGCTCGGCACCGACCGCACCCACGCCAGCGACCAGTTCGACACCGGCCACCCGCTGTACCGGACCATCGCCGAGCTGGGTCGGCTTCGCCAGGCACACCCGGCGCTGCGCGACGGTGTGCAGGTCACCCGGTACGCCGCCGACGGCCCGGGCGTCTTCGCCGCCTCCCGGGTCGCCCCTGCGGACCGGATCGAGTACGTGGTGGCGGTGAACAACGCCGACACCGCGCAGACTGTCACGGTGGACACCTGGTCGGCCGGTGCCACCTTCACCGGCATCTACGGCGACACCGGCCGTGCCACGGCGAACGCCGACGGCAAGCTGGCCCTCACCGTGCCGCCGCTGTCGGCGGTGGTGCACCGGGCCGGCACCCCCGTCGCGCGTCCCGCCGCCGCGCCGCGCATCACCCTCACCATGCCGGACGCTCCGGTCGCCACCCGGGCCGCGGTGACCGCCCAGGTGACCGGTGATCCCCTCGCCACGGTCACCGTCGCCGCCCGGGTCGCGGGAGGCCGGTGGACGTTGCTGGGCAGCGCCGACCGCGCGCCGTACACGGTGCAGCACGACCTGACCGGCCTGGCCGGCGGCACCCGGGTCGAGTACAAGGCGGTGGTCCGCGACGGCCGGGGTCGCACCGCGACCGCCCGGTCCGCCGTCACCGTGGGCACGCCGCCGCAGGGCGGGTCCCGGGAGTGGGCGGTGGTGCACTACCAGCGTCCCGCCGGTGGGTACGACGACTGGGGGTTGTACGCCTGGGGTGACATCGACCCGGGGTACGTCACCGAGTGGCCCAAGGGGCAGCCGTTCGCCGGGGAGGACTCCTACGGCCGGTTCGCCTGGGTGAAGCTCAAGCCGGGTGCGACGTCGGTCGGGTTCGTGGTGGTCGACAAGGACGGTGACAAGGATGTCGCCCAGGACCGCAGCATCGATGTCACCGCCACCGGGGAGATCTGGCTCAAGCAGGGCGACCCGGTGGTCTACCCGACTCGGCAGGCGGCCACCGGTGAACCGGACCCGCCGGTCGAGGAGGACACCGCGCTGATCCACTACAGGAGGGCCGACGGCAACTACGACGGTTGGGGTCTGCACGTGTGGGACGGTGCGGCCGACCCGACCGAGTGGTCCGCGCCGCTGAAGCCGATAAGGACTGACGCGTTCGGAGCGGTGTTCCGGGTGCCTCTGGCGGCCGGTGCGACCGGGCTGAACTACATCATCCACCAGGGCGACACCAAGGACCTGCCCGACGACCAGCGGCTCGACTTCGGCAGCGTCGGCCGGGAGGTGTGGCTGCTCGCCGCCACACCTGGCCGGTTGCTGCCGTCGACGGCGACCAGCGCCAGCGGGGACACCGACATCACCAAGCAGAAGGCGCACTGGATCGACAGGTCCACAGTGGCGTGGCAGACCCCGCCGACCGACGGCAGGACGTACGCGCTGGTCGTCGCCCCGGAGGGCGGCGTCGCAGTTGCCGACGGGGAGCTGACCGGGGCGTACACCAGCCTGCCGTTGCGGGCGCAGCGCAACGGGCTCACCGAGGCCCAGCGCACGGCGTTTCCGCACCTGTGGTCGTACCGCAGCTTCACGCTGGATCGGCGCGACCTGGCCAAGGTCCCGGCGGCGCTGCGGGGGCAGGTGTTGGTGACCGAGCGCGACGCGTCGGGCGCCCTGCTCGCGGCGACCGGTGTGCAGATCCCCGGCGTGCTCGACGACGTGTACTCCCGTGCCACCGACGCCACCCTCGGGCCGACCTTCGCCGGACGGACGCCGAGCCTCGCGGTGTGGGCGCCGACCGCGCGGACGGTGACATTGCAGTTGTTCGACTCACCGACCGCCACGCCGAAGGCCGTGCCGATGCGCCGCGACGACCGCACCGGCGTCTGGTCGGCACGCGGCGACCAGAGCTGGACCGGTAGGTACTACCGCTACCAGGTGCGGGCGTGGCAGCCGGCGGCGCAGAAGATGGTCACCGCGTCGGTGACCGACCCGTACTCGGTGGCCCTCGCCGCGGACTCCACGCACAGCCTGCTGGTCGACCTGAACGACGCGGCGCTGGCCCCGGCGGGCTGGCGGACGCTGCGCAAACCTCCGCCGGTGCCGCCCGCGAAGGCGCAGGTCTCCGAACTGTCGGTGCGCGACTTCTCCATCGCCGACGAGACCGTACCGGCCGAGCGGCGGGGGACGTTCCTCGCCTTCACCGACCCGAGAACCGCCGGGATGACCCACCTGAAGGCGCTCGGCGACGCCGGCGTCACCCACCTGCACCTGCTGCCGGCCTTCGACTTCGCGACGATCCCGGAGAAGCGGGCCGACCAGCGTCAGCCGGCCTGCGACCTGGCGGCGCTCCCGCCGGACTCCGCCGAACAGCAGAAGTGCGTGGCGGCGGTCGCCGAGACCGACGGCTACAACTGGGGGTACGACCCGCTGCACTACACGGTGCCCGAGGGCGGCTACGCCGTCGACCCGGTCGGCGCGGCGCGGACCACCGAGTTCCGGCGGATGGTCGCCGGGGTCAACGGCGCCGGTCTGCGGGTGGTCATGGACGTGGTCTACAACCACACGGCGGCGGCCGGCACGGACGAGAAATCGGTGCTCGACCAGGTGGTGCCCGGCTACTACCACCGGCTGTTGGACGACGGTACGGTGGCCAACTCCACCTGCTGCGCCAACACCGCCCCCGAGCACGCCATGATGGGCAAACTTGTCGTCGACTCGCTCGTCACGTGGGCCCGGCAGTACAAGGTGGACGGTTTCCGGTTCGACCTGATGGGTCACCACCCGAAGGCGAACATCCTGGCCGTCCGCCAGGCCCTGGACCGGCTGACTGTCGCCCGCGACGGTGTGGACGGCAGATCGATCCTGCTGTACGGCGAGGGCTGGGACTTCGGCGAGGTCGCGGGCGACGCCCGTTTCGTCCAGGCCACCCAGGCCAACATGGCCGGCACCGGCATCGGCACCTTCAACGACCGGCTCCGTGACGCGGTGCGCGGCGGCGGACCGTTCGACACCAACCCCCGCGCGCAGGGCTTCGCGTCCGGGCTCTACACCGACCCGAACGGCGACGAGGTCAACGGGTCGCCGGCGGAGCAGAAGGCGGATCTGCTGCGCGCCCACGACCTGATCAAGGTGGGGCTGACCGGCAACCTGCGCGACTACCGCTTCACCGACACCACCGGACGGCAGGTCACCGGGGCGCAGGTGGACTACAACGGCTCCCCGGCCGGCTACACCGCCGCACCGGGGGAGGCCGTCACCTACGTCGACGCGCACGACAACGAGATCCTGTACGACGCCCTGGCGTACAAACTGCCGCAGGCCACCTCGGCGACCGACCGTTCCCGGATGCAGGTGCTGGCACTCGGCACCGTGGTACTGGGCCAGGGCACCGGGTTCGTCACCGCCGGCACCGAACGGCTGCGGTCGAAGTCGTTGGACCGCAACTCGTACAACTCCGGTGACTGGTTCAACCAGATCCGGTGGGGCTGCGAACAGGGCAACGGTTTCGGCACCGGCCTACCGCCCGCGCCTGACAACGAGGACAAGTGGCCGTACGCGAAGCCGCTGCTGGCGGACCCGGCACTGGTGCCCGACTGCGCGGCGATCAACACCACCGACGCCCGGTACGCCGAACTGCTGCGCATCCGGGCGTCGTCGCCGGTGTTCGGGCTGGCCAACGCCGAGCAGGTGCAGCGGCGGGTGGCGTTCCCGCTGTCCGGGGCGCAGGAGACGCCCGGAGTACTGACCATGACGCTGGACGCCCGCGGGCTGGGTGGACAGTGGACGTCGGTGACCGTCGTCTTCAACGCCACCCCGAAGACGACCACGCAGACGGTGACCGGCCTGCGCGGGGCGGACGTGGCGTTGCACCCGGTGCTGGTCGACTCGGCCGACCCGGTGCTGCGTACCGCCTCGTTCGACCGGGCCGCCGGGACGTTCACCGTGCCGGCGCGCAGCGTGGCGGTCTTCGTCCAGAGGTGACGCGAACCGGCCCCCTCCCGCTGGTGCGGAAGGGGGCCGGTCTGTGTGCTGTTGTCACCCGAGGGTGATCAGGCGAAGCAGTTCTCGATGGTTCCGCCCGGGATGGCCAGGCAGTTCGTCGGGCGGTTCGCGGTGATCGCGGACTTGTCGTCCACGTTCACCTCCCCGAAGAAGCTGAAGACACCGCCCGGAGCGAAGGTGGAGAAGTTGTGGGCGACCTTCGTCTTCGACAGGTTGACCTCGCCGAAGATGTTGAAGATGCCGCCGCCGACCCCGATCGGGCCGATGGCCCGGTTGCCGACGACCTCGCTGTCACGCAGCGTGGTGACGCTGAAGGCGTTGAAGAGCCCGCCGCCGAAGAAGCCGGCGGTGTTGTCCTTGATGCTGCTCTTCTCGAACGTGGCCACGCTGTCGAAGGCGATGGCCACACCGCCACCGACGCCCGCGGTGCTGTTCTTCTCCACGGTGGCGTGGTGCAGGTTCAGCTGGCTGTCCGCCGCGGCGATACCACCACCGGCGAGAACCGCGGTGTTCGAGACGAACTTGGTCTCGTACGCCGTGGTGTTGCCCTCGATGTCGAGGTAGCCACCGCCGAAGCCCAGCGTCTCGTTGTCGTTGATCTCGGCCTTCTTGAGCTCGACCGTTCCGCCGTCGACGTCGTCGGCGAAGATCCGAGCGGCACCGTTGGAGATACCGCCACCACCGATGATGGCCGTGTTGTCGTTGATCTTCGACTCCTCGACCTTGAGCAGGCCGGCGTTGAAGACACCACCACCGAAGAAGAAGGCGGTGTTACGGGTCACGGTGCTGTGCCAGATCTTCGTGGTGCCGAAGTTGGCCACACCACCACCGTTGCCGCCCGACTGGTTCAGGACGACCTCGGACTCCAGGATCTCGGCGGTGCCACCCGGCTGGACCAGGATGCCGGCACCGTCGGTCGCCTCCGGGTACTCGACGAGCGGCGTGACGACGCCCCCCTTGGCAGCCGGCGCGGCCTTGGCCGTGACCTTCGGCGCGGCCTTGAGGCCGGCCTTCGGGTTGGCCTGCCGGGCGGAGAGCGCCTCGTTCAGCGGCGTGCCCGCCTTCACCTGGGCCGCGATCGCCTCGGAGTCCGAGTACGACGCCCAGACGGCCGCCGGTTCGACACTGTTGAACAGTTCGAGGGTCTGGCCGCCCTTGATGGTCAGGCCCTTGATGGTGAGGTGCCCACCACTGCCGACGTTGAGGATCCGGAAGTAGTCCGCCGTGGCTTCCCGGGCGATCGTGGTGTGCTCGCCCTTGAGCGTGATCCGCTCGGTGATCACCGGCAGGCCGTTGCCCTGGTAGTCGTTGCGGGTCAGGTTGTAGGTGCAGCCCTTGGCCAGTTCCAGCACACCGCCGTGCTTGCTGTTGGCGAAGACGATCGCCTGGATCAGCTTGTCGGTGTCGCAGGGCACCTCCTTCCCGCGCTCGTGGTCCTTGTCCTTGTCCTTGTCCTTGTCCCGGTCCTTGTCCTTGTCCCGGTCCTCGTTCTTGTCCCAGTCGCGCGACTCGTCACCCCGCTGGTCACCGTCCTTGCTGACCTGTGCGGTGTTCCAGTTCAGGCCGACCGCTCCGGCGCTGCCCGCGACGCCCACCGCCGCGAGACTGATCACGCCCGTCAAACCGGCCACGCCACTGGCGAGCCAGAGCTTGCGGCGGCGCTTGGCCGTCGCCCGCCCGGAGGCTTCGTTGTTCGTTAGGTAGTTGGACATCGGAGCTCTCTGCCCTCTCCTCGTACCAGACAGGGTCGCCGCCGTCAGACGGGCGTCCCCTGCTACAAATCGGTTGTAGCTCCCAAAACCACCGTATGAGAAGGATCCTCGCCTCGCGGGCTTATCCGAGAGAACCCCACATTCGGTTCATGTCCGGCCCGGACCGCCCGCGAGGCCCCGGTTGGGCACGCGCCCCCCGGAGGGTCACTGAGCTGCCCAAATGGGTACGCCCCTCCGCGCCGAGGACCGGCTCGGAGGGGCGCACCCTCTATGTGGATCAGCCATCCGTTCCGGTCAGAAGCAGCCGGGAACGTTCAGGCAGTTGGTGGGGCGGTTGGCGGACACCGCGGACTCGTCGTCCAGCCGGACAAAGCTGCCGAGGCCGTTGGAGATCCCGCCGGGCGGAAGGGTGGCGAAGTTGTGCGTCACCTTCGTCCGACGGAGCGTGATCTCCCCGCCATCCGTGTTGTAGATACCGCCGCCGCTGGCCACCGGGCCGATGGCCCGGTTGCCCGTCACGTCGCTGTCGCGCAGCGTTGTGACGCTGTCCTCGTTGAAGAGGCCGCCACCGAAGAACCCTGCGGTGTTGTCCTTGATGGCGGTGTCCTCGATCGTCGCGACGCTGTCGAAGGCAACCGCCACACCGCCACCCACGCCGGCGGTGCTGTTCTTGGCCACCGTCGCGTGCTTGAGTGTGAGCTGGCTGTCGGCCACCGCGACGCCGCCACCGGCGAGGACCGCCGTGTTGTCGCTGACCTTCGTCTCGTGCAGGGTCGTGGTGCCCTCGACATCCAGGACGCCGCCGCCGAAGCCGAGCGTCTCGTTGTCGGTGACCTCGCTCTTGTAGACCCAGACCGAGCCGCCGTCGACATCGTCGGTGAAGATCCGGGCAGCGCCGTTGGAGATGCCACCGCCGCCGATGATGCCGGTGTTGTCCTTCACCTTCGACTCGTCCACCTGGAGCACGCCGGCATTGAAGATGCCGCCGCCGAAGAAGAACGCGGTGTTGTGGGCCACCGTCGTCTTGCTGAACCTGGTGCTGCCGAAGTTGGCCAGCCCGCCGCCGTTGCCACCGGACTGGTTGTAGAGCAACTCGCTGTCCAGGATCTCCGCACGACCACCGGGCTGCACCAGCACCCCGGCGCCGTCAGTGAACCCGGGCTCCTCGACCAACGGCGTCACCGCCGGTGCGGCTACCGGAACTGCCTTGGCCGCTGCCGCCTTGGCCTCGGTGGCCGGCTTGGCCTCGGCTGCCAGCTTGGCCTTGGTCTTGGCCGTCGGCTTCGCTGCCGTTGTCGCCTTGGTTGCTGCCGCTGGCTTCGCTTCCGGCTTGACCGGCTTGACCGGCTTGACCGCCGCCTTGGCCTCCGCCTTCGTCTCCGCCTTGGCCGCCGCCGCCTTGGCCGCCGCCGCAGGCTTGGCTGCCGGTGCTGCCTTGACTGCTGCTGCCGGCTTGGCCGCCTCGGCCGCTGCCGTCGACGACCGGACCAGGGCGGAGTACGGCGCCCAGACCGTCGCCGGGTCGGCGGTGACCGCGGACCGAAGGGTCTGCCCACCCCTGATGCTCAGGCCCTTGAGGGTGAGGTGCCCGCCGGCGCCGACGTTGAGAATGCGGAAGTAGTCAGCGGTGGCCTCACGGCCGATGGTGGTGTGCTCGCCCTTGAGGGTGATGGGCTGAGTGATCACCGGCAGGCCATTGCCGTCCTGGTTGCGGGTCAGGGTGTAGGTGCAGCCCTTCGCCAACTCCAGCACGCCGCCGTCGTCGTTGTTCGCGAACGTGATGGCCTGGATCAGCTTGTCGCTGTCGCACGGCACCTGCCTGGTGCGGTCCTTCTCGTCGCGCTTGTCGTCCTTGCCGGACCGGTCGTCGAAGCCGCTCCAGTCGTCGCCGCTCCACTCGTCGTCCCGACCGTCGCTCTTCGAGCCGCCCTCGTCCGCGCCGCCGGCGTCACTGACGCTCTGCCGGTTGGTCGACGGCTGCGCGTCCGAGACCTGGTCGGATTTGGGCTTGTCGTCGCGGGCGGCCACGCCGCCGAGGGCCGCCAGACCGACCACACCGGTCAGCCCGGCCACGCCGGCGACCCACAGCGCCCGCCTTCGTCGTGTCGGCGGAGCTGTCGAGGCCCCGCCGTCGGTACTCGTTACGTCGTTGGACATCAGAGCCTTCCGCCCTTTCCTGCTACCAGACGGGGTCGCACCGCCTGGGGCGCCACGACCAGCTACAAATGGGTTGTAGCCTCTGATCCCCACCGTATGAGAACCATCTTCGCGATGCGGACGTATCCGAGATAACCCCGCATTCGGCTCAGGCCGGTTGAGGTCGGGCAACCGGTTCGGGGTGGTGGAAAGGGGGCGTGAGCAGCGCAAACGCCGACGGAAAGCGCAGCCTGACCCACGGGCTGCGGAGTGATCCACTCCATATCGCCGATATCGCGCTGTCCCCGCAGCCGGATACCGCCACTTCGGCGATATGGAGTGGATCACGCGCCGGGCCTCTCGCCGGGCGCTGGCGGGGCGACGACGACCTGGCCAGTTTCCTCGCCTCCGCCGAGGACATGGACCGGTACATCGACGCCGTCACCGCCATCGCCGACTCCGTCGGGGC
>NZ_JBSFBM010000190.1:0-13238 GCF_053592955.1 Micromonospora sp. NPDC002411
GCGCATCCCCAGGGTGCCCTGGGTCTCGTTGTTGTCCCACGCCAGCACGTAGCCGCCGCGCTTCTGACCGAACGTCATCGCGAGCAGCAGGATGGGTCCGGGGCCGCAACCATCGGTGACGGGCTCGTCATATAGGTCGATCCAACGGCCGCGTCGCGTTACCTCCGTCACCCCACTTGGCATCCGGAACGTCGTTCCGTATGTTGGTTACCGGAACAACGCTCCGGTTGGCCCGCATGCTGAACCGGGCGGACTGCCACTGAACCATGGACCGCTGGACGTCTGAAGGAGAAACAGTCATGCAGTACCGCACCTTGGGGCGCACTGGTGTGCAGGTCAGCACCCTCGTGCTCGGCGCAATGAACTTCGGCAAGATCGGCAACACCACCCAGGAGGAAGCCACCGCCATCGTCGACGGCGCGCTCGATGCGGGGATCAACCTCATCGACACCGCCGACGCCTACAGCGGTGGCCAGTCCGAGGAGATGGTAGGCAAGGCCATCGCCGGCCGCCGCGACGACGTCGTCCTGGCCACCAAGGCGACGCTGCCGATGGGCGACGAGCGCAACCAGCGGGGCGGCTCGCGCCGCTGGCTGGTCACCGCGCTGGAGAACAGCCTGCGCCGCCTCGGCGTCGACCACGTCGACCTCTACCAGATGCACCGGTGGGATCCGACGACCAGCGACGACGAGACGCTGTCGGCGCTGACGGACCTGCAGCGCACGGGCAAGATCCGCTACTTCGGCTCCTCGACCTTCCCGGCCCACCGCATCGTGCAGGCGCAGTGGGCCGCCCGCGAGGGGCGTCTGAGCCGTTATGTGACCGAGCAGCCGAACTACTCGATCCTGCAACGTGGCATCGAGACCCACGTGCTGCCCGCGACCCAGGAGTACGGCATGGGCGTGCTGGCTTGGAGCCCGCTGGCATCGGGCTGGCTGTCCGGGGCGATCCGCGCCGACCAAAAAATCAGCACGAACCGCTCGGGCTTCATGCAGCATCGCTTCGACGTCAGCATCCCCGCCAACCGCGCCAAGCTCGACGCCGTCGAGCAGCTCGCCAAGGTTGCCGACGAGGCTGGCCTCAGCATGATCCAGCTCGCGCTCGGCTTCGTCACCGCGCACCCGGGCGTGACCAGCGCGATCATCGGTCCCCGCACGATGGACCACCTGAGCTCGCAGCTCGCCGCCGCGGACACGGTCCTCTCGGCCGACGTGCTGGACGCGATCGACGCGATCGTGGCTCCCGGCGTCGACCTCGCCGCCCATGAGAAGAACGACACCCCGCCCGCTCTGCTCGAGCCGGCGCTGCGCCGCCGCTGAGCATTCGGCACGTTACGAGTATCCGGGTCGTACGGTCCTCGGCACGGCACGCTGGATCGGCGGCCGCGCGGACACGAGTGTTCGCGTGCTGTCTCCCTCCCCTATTCGAATTCCTCGACGAGCCGCACGTCGGGCGCGGCGTCCGGGTGCAGGAAACCCAGCAGCGCGGCACCTTCGGTGGTCACCGCGTCGCGATCGGCGGCGGTTAGCGGTACGAAGAGCCGAACGGTGAGGGCCGCAGCTGCGACCGTCCACGCTCCCGCAGTGAACCCGTCGACAAGTACCGGTCTGGGGACCGGACCGTGCCGGGTCACCGCCCGGCTCCGGAACTCGTCGGTGAGCACCCGCGTCCGGTCACGATAGGACAGCAGCAGGTTGTCGAAGTCGTACAGGTACCGCACCGGTGCCGGTGTGTCCGGGTCGGGCCGCGGCGCGTCGGGCAGGTCGACGTACCCGCCGGGAAACGTCCGAAGCTGCGGCCGGAGCCGGTCGACCACCTCGGCGAGGTGGGTGAGGCCGCTCCAGGTCTGCGCGTCGGCCACGGTCGCCGGGCCGTACGCGCCCAGGTAACGCAGCACCAGGTCGTCGATCTTCATTCGGTGCGGCGGCGGGCCCGCCCAGACGTCGAGCGGCGCGTGCACGGTACGGCCACTACGGCCCCACACCCCGCGCGGCGGCGTCTGCACGAGCGGAAGCAGGTTACGGGCCGCGTACGCGAGCGCCGCCGCGTTGTTTTCCGGCCACCGCCGCAGCAGTGCGGCGCCCGTCTCGGCGGGCGTCATCGCCCGCTCGGCGAGCAGGTCGCGCGCGTGTGCCGCCACCGCACCGGTGTCGAGCCCTCGCATCCACCGCCCGTGGGTGTGGTTGGCGAACAGGTCCCGGTCCAGCACCGGCTGCACGAGCGGCCGAATCCGCGCGGCCTCCGCGGCGCCGATCACGTGGATGGTGGACCGCATCAGCGCGATCCTCACCACCGCCCGGCTCTCCAGCAGCGTCGCGACGTCGGCCGCCCGGAAGTCGGCGAGCCGGCTCCACAGTCCCGCGTACCAGGTGTGCGGCGTCTGTGCCTGCAGGCCGACGAGGTGGGAGAGGGCCGCTGGAACGCTCATACCGGAGCGGCGCAGGAGCAGCTGGCGGTCGAGCGTGGCCCGGTTGAGCGCCCGGCGGTCCATCAGCGCTTCTCCCACGCCCGCCGGTCGTACCCGTGCTGCCAGCGCCCAGCCAGCACACGGGGCCGGGCCGGCGGCACGCCGTAGTCGTCGCCGGCGCCGGGCAGCTCGTCGGCCCACCGGGCACGAGCCAGCCGCTCGGTCAGGTCGCCCAGTTCAGCCCGCGGACAGTCGGTGCGGAACTCGCGGATCTCGGTCATGCGGTGAACTCTGTCAGCTCATGCGGAAGAGTCCGTTCCTAATAGCGTGCGAGGCTGATGACATGTTGGAAACCTCGGCGCGGTTGCTGCGGTTGCTGTCACTGCTGCAGACACCGCGGGACTGGACCGGCGCGCAACTCGCCGAGCGCCTCGGCGTCAGTGGCCGCACGGTGCGTACCGACGTGGAGCGGCTACGAACCCTCGGCTATCCCGTGACGGCCACCCGCGGCTCGGTGGGCGGGTACCGGCTCGGAGCCGGGGCCAGCCTGCCGCCGCTGTTGCTGGGCGACGAGGAGGCGGTGGCGGTCACGGTCGGGCTGCGTATCGCGGTCGGTGGGACCATCTCCGGCATCGAGGAGGCGTCGCTGCGCGCGCTGGCGAAGCTGGAACAGGTGCTGCCCGCTCGTCTACGGCGCCGGGTGGCTGCGCTGCAGGCGTACACCGTCGCGGTGCCGCGCGACGTCGCCGGACCGGTGGTCGACCCGACGCTGCTGTCCGTGCTGGCCGCCGCGTGCCGAGAACGGGAAGGCCTACGGTTCGACTATGCGGACCACGCGGGTACGGGCAGCCGGCGCGACGTGGAGCCGTACCGGCTGGTGAACTGGGGTCGCCGCTGGTACCTGCTCGCGTACGACCTGGGCCGCGCGGACTGGCGGACGTTCCGGGTGGACCGGATCACGCTGCGTACGCCGAACAACCCGCGGTTCGCCGCGCGCCCGCTGCCCACCGCCGACATCGCCGGGTACGTGTCCGGTCGGGTGTCCGCGGCGTCCTGGCGATATCGCGCCCGGATCATCGTGCACGCGCCGGCGGTCGAGGTCGCCAACCGGATCACCCCTGCGGTCGGCACCGTGGAGCCGATTGACGAGCGGACGTGCGTGCTGGACACCGGCGCGGAGTCCGTCGAGACGCTCGCCGTCCATCTCGGACTGCTCGACCACGACTTCACCGTGACGGAGCCGCCGGAGCTCGTCGCGTACCTCCGACGGCTGGCCCGCCGTTACGCGATCAGCGTGCCCGGCGGAACTTCGCCACCCGGCCCGGCTCCCCCGACGCCCGGCAGGGCCGATCCGGCGCGCGGATGACCCCGCCGGATGCGGGCGTTCGCCCGATCTCCATCATGTCCGGACGCTCATCGGCCGGGGGCAAGAAGGTCCTCGCCGCTGATCACGAGGCATCCGAAGATGTCGCCGAGGACAGCTCGTTGGTGTTTCGTCAGCGGGTTGGCGAAGACCGCAACCTCGACCTGCGCGGCTCGGCACGCTTGCGCGATTTCACGCGCTTTGCCGGAGCTGATCAGCGTCCGTCGAGAGAACGGCATGGCCATCCTGGCCGCACCGCCGCGTGAGACACCCCGCCGCTGGACGTGCCGGCTCACTACCCGCCCACCATGCGCCTCCACCGAAGCCGTCAGCACATCAAGCTTCGCGCCGAACTCCCTATCCTTCGCGGAGAACAGCCCTACGAGCAACACGTTGGCGCCCGCAAGCACAGAGGCCGACGGCCCAGTCGGATCTCGCCGCACGGAACCATGGTGCCAGACGCCTTACCTGCCGAGGGGCTGTCAACGGCGGCTGGTCCGACAGGCGGCGGCACTGCGAGGATGACGGCGTGATCATCCCCGGATACTTGGACGGGTACGAACCGCCATTCCTACGATCGCCGCTGGTCGACGGGTCCGACATCATGTCGCAGGAGCTGTTCTGGCCCGCTTTCCTCGCCATCGTCGGGGGATCCACGTCGGTGCCAGACGCTTTCGGCGTCGACCCAGCCGACCTGGAGCACATCGTCGACACCTTCCTCGACCCGCAGAGTTGGCCAGTGTTCTCACTGCCGCTTCCCGGGCGCTGCCGCCTGCACGTCATCATGCGCAACGTCGACGACGATGGCGGCGTTGACTACGTGCTCGACCCTGGCACCGGTGACGCGTCGATTCCTCTCGCCGCCATGGAGGGACACTTCCGAGGGCCGGCGTTCGCGTGGCCGGAAGTCGTCGCCGCAGCGCACCAGCCGGATCAGGATCACACCCCTGCCGAGCGTCTACTCCTCCTCGTACCGGCCTGCGCCGACAGCAACCGCCCAGGCGAGGCCGTCGACCTGGTCGCGGAGGCCTTGACCGCTCTCGGCGCCCGGTCCGATGTACGCCAGGTCAGCGAAGAACTGCTCAACAGCGGCAGGTACTGGACGCCGTGCCCATGGGTGAACATCGACGACGTCCTCGTCGGCAGAGGACCGCACACCTACCGCCGCTACGGAGGTGAGCTGTCCCGGGAACAACTCCGCCTCATCGCCGACACGCTCCAGCCCTCGGGGATCACCGAACAGCAGTAGCGTGCCAGCGCACTACGTCGGCCGGGACGAGGGCAAGAGGCCGGGACGAGGACATCGGCTGCCTCAGCTTCACCCTCACTGTCGGATTTGCCTAAAGGTATTAGGCGAGAGCATAATTGCTGTAGGCAGGTAGGGGAGGCGTGATGGATAGACCAGGACTGACGCCGGAGCGTCTGACCCGAGCGGGGGCGGAACTGGCCGACGAGGTCGGCTTCGACCAGGTCACCGTCTCGGCGCTCGCTCGGCGGTTCGACGTCAAGGTCCCGAGCCTGTACTCGCACCTGAAGAGCTCACAGGACCTCAGGATCCGCATCGCGCTGTTCGCGCTGAACGAACTCGCCGACCGCGTAGCCGATGCCGTCGCCGGTCGGGCCGGCAGGGACGCTCTAGCCGCGTTCGCCGACGCCTACCGCGACTACGCCAGGGAGCACCCGGGCCGCTATGCCGCCGCCCGGCTCCGGCTCGATCCAGAGACGGCGGCCGCCAGTCCAGGTGTCCGGCACGCGCAGATGGCTCGGGCGATCTTGCGGGGTTACGGGTTGGACGAGCCGGACGCGACCCATGCGGTCCGGATGCTGGGCAGCGTCTTCCACGGCTACGTCAGCTTGGAGCTAGCCGGTGGTTTCGAACACAGCGCTCCCAACGCGCTGGAATCCTGGGAATGGATCGTGGATTCGCTCGACGCGGTGTTACGCACCCGCAGCACTCGCTGACCCGACGACGGTCGCACCACCGCCAGCGGTTCGCAGCGCGGCGCTCCGATGAACATCGAGAGGCTTGAGGCAATGCCCACCGAACACCAGTGGATCACCACCCCGGTCACCGCGGGCCTCCTGCGCGGCTTTGTCGATCTGGAGGCGACCCCGCGCGGTCTACTGCCGCATCGGCTGACCGCCCGGGCGCGCCAGCAGATCCCCGACGATCAACTGGCCATGGCTGAGGCCCAGCCCTCCGGCGTGCGGCTCGCTTTCCGTACCCGGGCCACCACCATCGAACTGGACACGCTGCCCACCAAGCGGGTCTACCAAGGCTTCCCGGCCCCACCGGACGGCGTCTACGACCTGCTGATCAACGGCCGCCTGGCCGCACAGGCCTCGGTGCCCGAAGGCAACGTCCGGACGGTTACCAACATGTTCACCCAAACCTCTGTGCTGGCCGAAGGGCCGTCCGGCACCGCCCGCTTCGCGGATCTGCCGGAGGGTGAGAAAGACATCGAGATCTGGCTCCCGCACACGGAGATCACCGAGTTGATCGCGCTGCGCACCGACGCGCCCGTCGAGCAGACCCCGCCCAGCGGACGCAGGACGTGGCTGCATCACGGCAGTTCCATCAGCCACGGCTCGAACGCCGGTCATCCCACCGCCATCTGGCCGGCGCTGGCCGCGGCCGAGGGCGGCGCAGAGTTGGTCAACCTGGGGTTCGGCGGGAGCGCGTTGCTCGACCCGTTCACCGCCCGCGCCATGCGGGGCATCCCTGCGGACCTGATCAGTGTCAAGATCGGCATCAACATCGTCAACAGCGACGTGATGCGTCTCCGTGCCTTCACCCCTGCGGTCCATGGCTTCCTCGACACTGTCCGCGAAGGGCACCCGACCACACCACTGCTGGTCGTGTCCGCCATCCTGTGCCCGGTTCAGGAGGACACGCCCGGCCCTCTCGCGCCGGACTTCGAGGGCGGGACTCTGCGGTTCAAGGCCACGGGCGATCCGGCCGAGCGCAGCGCCGGGCGGCTGACGCTCAACGTCATCCGCGACGAGCTCGCCCGGATCGTCGAACAGCGCTCGGCCGATGATCCGAACCTGCACTATCTCGACGGACGCGACCTGTATGGCGAGGCGGACTACGCCGAACTACCGCTTCCCGACGAGGTGCACCCCGACCCGGCCGGACATCGCCGTATCGCCGACAACTTCGCGCGGCTCGCGTTCGGCGACGGCGGTCCCTTCGCCACCAAGACCGGCTGACCGCCTGAGGTACGCCGCGCAGCGACGGACGAGCCGGTGCTGTTCGGCGTAGTTCAGGCCCGCGTTGACATCGGCCTCAACCATCCTTCGCGGGCCGAGAAGCGATCTCAGTGCTGCGCCTCGTACGGGTCCCAGTGAGCTGCATAGCGCAGCAGCGAGCGGGCCAGGTCCGGGTGTCCCGTCGCCCATCGGGTGTCGAAGAGGAACCACTGGTCGAAGCCGAAGAAGTCGTCGATGTAGCGGGCGACCTGCGCGATGTGCGCGTCCAGCCGGATCTGAGACTCGGCGGGCCGCTCCGAGACCAACAGCTCCAGCATCTCCCGGTGGATCGCGTCGTGCGCAGACACTGTGTCAAGGTTGGCGGGCGACGGGGCATATCCGGGTAGCCGGGCGTAGCGCTCCAGCGCGGAGCCGATGTCGTTTCCCCCGGGGGCGGCTAGGGCCCGCAGCAGCCGGGTGTCGTGCGGCCAACTGTGGGCGTCGTCGGCGTCGCGCAGGAGGGTTGCGAGGTCCGGCAGGGTGAGGCCGGGAAAGGCTGTGGCGCCGACCAGGTTCAGGTTGCGGCCGGTATCGGGTGATTCCCAGCAGAGGCGGACCGAGAACACGCAGTCGGGCCCGGGCGGAGCCAGCCGAACGGTACGGACAGGTACGCCATGGCTGAAGACGGCGCCGGGCGCGGCGACGCCGCCGGGCAGCGGCCAGGTGTCGTGCAGCAGGAACGAAAGCCGGTCGGGCGACGCGACGGCGGCCTCGTCGTCGACGAAGTAGCAGGCGAGGTCCACCTCGTCGTCGTCGGTACGCACCCTCAGGGAATGCTCGCCGAGCCGGATGAAGGTGCTCTCGTCATCGCCCTCCACCCAGAGGTGCTCGTTCAGCAACTCACGCAGCTCGTCGACGGTCTCCGGCCGTGGCAGGTTGCGCTCCAGTGCCGCCTCGAAGATGGAGTCCAAGCCGTACACCTCATCGCCCAGCTCGCTGTTGATTCACCCTTCCGGGTCGTCGCAGCCCCAGCCCCGGCGGAACCAGTCGAGCACGGTCACGTCGGGCAGGGTGACCACCCGCTTGCTGAACGGCGATTCCTCTCGCCACCGACACACGAAGTACACGCGGCTGACTCTAGGTCGACGAAGACCTGGTAGTCACCGCCGATGTGAAGGGCCGACCGACCTGAGCGCCGTTTTAACAGTCGTCTCAGATTCGCTCGGTACGAAGTCGGCGTCAGATAAGCGATGTGACCCGTCTGTAGGAGGCTAGTGATGGCAGTCAACGCAGCGCCGTCCGGGGAAGCGCCGGCCGGCCGGTTGGCAGGCCGGTGGGTGCCGTGGTTGGTGATTGGCCTGTGGGTGGCGCTGGCGGCGGTCATGGTGCCGTTGAGCGGGAAGCTGAGCTCGGTCACTACCGACAGAGCCGTGGACACCCTGCCGGCCGGTGCCGAGTCCACCAAGGTGGCGGTGCTGGAGGACAGTCTCCCCGGTGGTGAGGACAACACGTTCGTGTTCGTGTACCACCGCGCCGGCGGCATGACCGACGCCGACCGCGCGACGGCCGAGCGCCACTACAACACCTTTGTCAAGCGGTACCCGCCGAAGGTGGCGGTCCCGGCCGGCGAGGACGACGAGGGCCCACCGACGAGACTCTCCACCAACGGCAAGGCGATGATGTTCACCCTCGACGTGAGCACGACCTACGGCCCACCGGAGGCCATCGTCGGGCCGTTGCGTGACGCCGCAAAGGACCGCCCCGCCGGCCTGGAACTCGACGTGACCGGCCCGGCCGCTGTCGATGGCGACATGGATGCCGTCTTCGACGGCATCGACCTGCAGGTCTTCCTCACCACCGTCGTCGTCGTAACGCTCCTACTCATCCTCACCTACCGCAGCCCGGTGTTGTGGTTCATCCCGCTGGTGGTCGTCAGCGCGGCCGCACTGACCGCGATGGCGAGCGTCTACCTGCTCGTCAAAGGCTTCGGCATCGTGGTCAACGACCAGAACTCGGCGCTGCTGACGATCCTGGTATTCGGCGTCGGCACGGACTACGCGCTGTTGCTCATCGCTCGATATCGGGAGGCACTGCACCACCACGAGAACGTCCGGGTTGCGATGGTCCACGCGTTGCGCGGCGCGGCACCGGCGATCGTCGCGTCCGCGGCCACCGTGGTCGCCGGCCTGCTCTGCCTGCTCGTCGCGGACCTGAACAGCACCAGCGGGTTGGGCCCGATCGGTGCGGCCGGCATTCTGTGCGCGCTGGTGGCCATGCTGACGCTGTTCCCGGCGGTGCTCGTGGTGCTCGGCAGGCGTATCTTCTGGCCGGCCATCCCGCGGTTCAGCACGGCCGTGGAGCAGAAGCCAGGGCTGTGGGGACGGCTTGGCACCGCCATCAGCCGCCGCCGATGGGTGGCGACGCTCGGCTCGCTCGGAGTCCTCGGCGTGCTCGCCCTCGGGCTGGCGGGCAATACCGGCGCCCTGCGGGAGCAGGACCAGTTCCTGTCCGCGCCGGAGTCGGTCACCGGCTTCACCGTTCTCCGCCAGCACTTCCCGGAGCTCGGCGGCCAGCCGATGACGATCTTCGCACGGCCGGCGTACCAGGAGCGGGTGCTCGACATCGTCAAGGGCACCCGCGGTGTGGCCATGGCCATCCCGGGTCAGACCAAGGGCGGCTGGGCCGACATCTCCGTGTTTCCGACGGACGCGCCGGACACCGTCGCAGAGTACGACACGATCAAGCGGGTGCGCACCGCCGTGCACGCGGTGAGCGGGGCGGAGGCGATCGTCGGCGGGCCGAGTGCGGAGAACCTCGACACCGAGGTGACCACCAGCCGCGACGAGAAGCTGGTGATCCCGCTGGTGCTCGCCGTCGTCCTGATCGTGCTCGGGCTGCTGCTGCGCGCGGTCGTGGCCCCGTTGGTCCTGATGGCCACCGTGGTCGTCTCATTCGCCGCAGCCTTCGGCGGCAGCGTGTTCCTCTTCGACACGATCCTCGGGTTCAAGGGCATCGACTATTCGGTCCCGCTGCTGGCATTCCTGTTCCTGGTGGCGCTCGGCGTCGACTACAACATCTTCCTGGCCAGCCGTGCCCGGGAGGAGGCCGTGCGTCTCGGCACCAGAGAGGGCATGCTCAAAGCCCTCTCCGCCACCGGTGGCGTCATCACCTCGGCAGGCCTGGTCCTGGCGGCCACGTTCGCGGTCCTCGTCTCACTTCCGCTGGTGATGCTGATCGAGGTCGGGTTCCTGGTCGCCTTCGGCGTGCTGCTCGACGCCCTGCTGGTGCGATCGGTCCTGGTGCCCGCCCTCACCCTGCTGATCGGCCGGCGGATGTGGTGGCCGAGCCGGCTGTCCGGAACGGTGGAGCCGCCGGACGGGCGACAGTCGTTCGCTGACGAGGAGCCCGCGCTGCGACGGTGAGCGCGGCGGCACGGGCGAGATCCGGGACGGGACCTCAGGCCCGTCCCGGATCTTTTTCATGACCCGGCGGTGGGCCGCGTGATTCGACCGGGCGGGGCCGCGGCCGGAAGGTCGACCCGAAGCAGCGCACCACCGCGTGCGGAGCGGGCGACGGTGGCCCGGCCGCCGTGGGCGTCGACGACCCGCTGAACGATCGACAGCCCCAGACCGGATCCGGGCAACGCTCGGGCGCTGTCGGCACGGTAGAACCGGTCGAACACCCGGGGTACGTCGGCGGCGTCGATGCCCGGCCCGGCGTCGTCGACCTCGAGCACCGCCGACGCGCCCTCGGCACGGAGCCGGACCTGGACCAGCTGGTCCGCGGGGGACCACTTGCCGGCGTTGTCGATGAGGTTGAGCACCGCCCGTTGGAGCGCAGCGGGACGCCCGCTCACCCACACGGAGGTGACGTCGAGCGCGACCTCGACGTCGGGCACGCGGGAACGCGCCCGGGTCGCGGCGGCCACCACCACGTCGGCGAGGTCGAGCAGGTCGGTGCTCTCGTCGGTGACGTCACCGCGCGCCAGGTCGGTCAGTTCGGCGGCGAGGGTGCTCAACTCGGCTACCTGGGCGCCGAGGTCGTTGAGCAGCCGGGTCCGGCTCTCCGCCGGCAGTGCGCTGTCCAGGGTTCCGCGCCGATCGAGCCGGATCAGCAACTCGACGTTGAGGCGCAGGCTGGTGAGCGGGGTCTTGAGCTCGTGGGCGGCGTCTTCGGCGAGCAGCCGCTGGGCCCGCCGGGAGTCCCGGAGCGCGGCGAGCATGTCGTTGATCGACTGGATCAGCCGCCGGATCTCCCCACCGCCTTCATCCGGGATGTCGGCGTCGAGATCCCGGGTGTGCGCGACGCGTACCGCGGCGGCGGTCAGCCGGTCGATCGGTGCCAGCCCGGCCCGCGCCACGGTCCGCCCGACAAGGGCGCCGCCGACCACGCAGAGCAGCCCGATCAGCAGCATGCCGAACCCGAACCGGTTGATCGGGCTGTCGTTGGCGACGCGGGCCACCTGGACCGCCCCGTCGCCCGCCCGCAGCGTGTAGACGAGGTAGCCGTCCTCGTCCATGTCGTTCGACTCCATCAGGTCGGCAGACGCGCCCTGCGCCACGCGCAGGGCGTGCTCGCTGACCGGGGGCAGCGCGGGTTGACCGGGCGGCGTCCGGGTCGAGCCGTCGGGCAGGATGACCCGCACCAGTCGACCGGATCCGGGATACGGCGGTAGCTGGACCTGCGCCAGACCGGCGCGCTCCGCGTCCGTCGCCAGGACGCGGGAGTCGGCGCGCAGCTGATCCTCGGCGGTGTCCCGCAGCTCCCCGTCCAGCAGCTCGCTGGCCACCTGGAAGGCCATGAACACGCTGACCGCGATGGCCGTCGCCGCGATCACCGTCAGCCTGGTCCGCAGTGACCGCCGGCGCCACCATCGGGTCAGCCGACGCGGTTTCCGGCCGACGGGCCTGCTCACGGAGGACTCTGCCGCAACGTGTATCCCAGGCCGCGCAGCGTGTAGATCAATCGCGGCTCACCCTCGGCCTCCATCTTGCGGCGCAGGTAGCTCACATACACCTGGAGGTTGTTGGCGGTGGCGCTCATGTCGAAGCCCCAGATCGCCTCGAACAGCACGTCGCGGGTCAACACCCGGGTCGCGTTACGCACGAGGACCTCCAGGAGGGAGAACTCGGTCCGGGTCAGGCGCAGCGGCCGCCCGCCCCGCCACGCCTCGAACCTGTCGGGATCGATCCGGACGTCGGCGAACGACAGGACCTGCGACTCCCCGTCGCCCGGCGTGCGCCGGCGCAGCAAGGCCCGCACCCGGGCCAGCAACTCCTCGGTGGCGAACGGCTTGGGCAGGTAGTCGTCGGCGCCCGCGTCCAGCCCTGCGACCCGGTCCGAGACCTGATCACGAGCGGTCAGCATCAGCACCGGCAGATCCCGACCCGCCGCCCGCAACCGCCGGCAGGTCTCCAACCCGCCGAGGCGGGGCATCATCACGTCGAGGATCAGCAGATCCAGCGTGTCACCGCCGGCCCCACCGACCCCGTCGAGCACGGCGAGACCGTTGGCGACGATGCTGGTGTCGTAACCCTCGACCTGCAGAACCCGCTCCAGCGACTCACGGATGGCCGCGTCATCATCCGCGATCATGATCCGCATGCCGACGCGTCCCCTTCCAGTCGATGCTTTTGCCGCTCATGGTCCCCGATCAACCTGAGGCCAGGATTAGAAGACCGGTCACTATGACGGTCAGCGACCCGCGGCCGGGGTACACGAGCAATGCGGGGAGCAGCGAGCGCTGACCACTTCGGCATCCACTGGGCGGTCACGCCACATCGCGCGATCTCCATCACCACAGGTCATAGTCCGCGTCTCTGCCCGGCGTTGGTGAGCACTTCGGTCGCGGTGACCTCTTCGCCAACCCGCACCCAATCTGCTCCCAGTTGCGAGGCCAGGCCAACCAATGGCTCCTTACCGCCTTGACCTGCGCACACTCCCCCACCAGAGGTCCGGGATGTACGTCACGCGTCGATCATCGCAGTCAGACACGGGCAGTGCGATACAACAAAACGACGGTGCGGGCCGCCTCTGGGCGGCCCGCACCGTTGTCGAACGCCGGGCGCGTTACGCCCGTCTGCCGGAATGCTGGTGGGTGGGAGTTCCCGGCCTACAGGTCGGCCTTCGTCACGCGGGAGGATTCGTACGTCGTGGAGGCCGGGGGTAGACCCGGCACGGTGGCGTGCGGCTGGGTAGGAGAAGACCATCGGGTCTTCCCCCGCCCGCCGATGACGTGCGAGGTTAGGGGTGGCCAGCGGTGACAGGGTGGTGACC
>NZ_JBSFBM010000191.1:0-13212 GCF_053592955.1 Micromonospora sp. NPDC002411
CCTCGTCCTCCAGCACCAGGATGGCCCCGCCCTCGCCGGGCACGTAGCCGGTGGCGTCCGCGGCGAACGGCCGGTACGCCCGGTCGGCACCGCGCTGGTGACCTGGGTCGTCGCCCGACAGATCACCCGGCGCCTGCGTCGCCTGCGGGACGCAGCGAACGCTGTCGCGTTCGAACAGCTCCCCGCTGTGGTGGCCCAGCTCCAGCAACCGGGCAGCGCCGCCGTCGACCCGGACAAGCTGGCCCACCAGCAGTCCACCGCCGCCCTCGAACCGTCCAGCGACGACGAGATCGGCGAACTGGGCCAGGCGTTCAGCGCCGTCCACCAGGCCGCCGTACGGACCGCCGCCGAGCAGGCCGTCATGCGCGCCAACACCGCCGACATCTTCATCCACCTGAGCCGCCGTGAACAACGGCTCGTCGATGCCGTCCTGGCACAGGTCGACCTGGTCGAACGGGACGAGACCGACCCCGACCGGCTCCACCAGCTGTACACGCTGGACAACCTGGCGACCCGGATGGGACGGATCAACGCGAGCCTGCTGGTGCTCGGCGGCGTCGGCGTCGGCCGCGTACGCCAGCGCGACGTCCCCCTGCAACAGGTGCTCCAGGCGGCGCTGTCCCAGATCGAGCACTACGCGCGGATCCGGCTCGGCATGATCGACGGGGACGTCGCCGTGGCGGCGAAGACCGTCGACGAGGTCGTGCACCTGCTCGCCGAACTCATGGACAACGCGACGACGTACTCACCGCCGGGCAGTGAGACCTGGGTGAGCGGCCGGAGCCTGGGCGACCGCGTCATCATCCAGATCAGCGACGAGGGCGTGGGGCTGTCGCCCCAGCGGATGCAGCAGCTCAACGAGCTGTTGGCCCGTCCACCGGCCATCGACGTAGCCGCCGTCCGGGCGATGGGGCTGGTCGTCGTGGGTCAACTCGCACAACGCCTGGGTGCCACCGTCCAACTTCGACGCGGCCCACGACGCGGCACCCTCGCCGAGGCGACGCTTCCCGCGGCGATCATCCGGTCGCTGCCGCCGGAGGAGTACCTGCTCGCCCCCGGACGGCTCTCCCGGAGGGCGGCCCGCACGACCAGCGCTCCACCGCCGTACCAGCCGCGCCCCGAGCCCACCGCCGGGCACCCACCGGCCGAACGGACCCTGCCCGCGGCCCCGGTGTTCCGAGCGTCACCCCCGCCCCCGGACCGGGGTGACGCGCCCACCGAGGAGCTTCTCATCTTCGAGCAGGTCAACCACTGGTTCCAGAGCGACGTCGTCGACGGCCACGAGACCCGGGAGTGGTCCAGCCCCGCCGACGACGCCTG
This sequence comes from Micromonospora sp. NPDC002411, assembly GCF_053592955.1. Lineage (NCBI taxonomy): Bacteria > Bacillati > Actinomycetota > Actinomycetes > Micromonosporales > Micromonosporaceae > Micromonospora > Micromonospora sp. NPDC002411. The sequence continues at coordinate 1,321 of NZ_JBSFBM010000191.1, forward strand.
GCGCACCGCCGCCCAGGCGACCACCCCCGACGTCACCACGACCACCACCTCCGGCCTGCCCAAACGCCAGCCGCAGCGGCATCTCGTGCCCGGTGGCGTGACCGTCCCCCAGCAGCAGAGATCCGAGTACCGCGACCCGGCCCAGGTGGCGACGGCGATGGCCGCGTACGCGCGGGGTGTGGCGAACCGCCGGCGCACCCCGATCAACCTCGGCAACAAATGACGCGACAGGAGAGCACGTGAGCGACCAACAGGATCTCGGCTGGCTGCTGGACAACTTTGCGGCGCGCGCCAGCGAGGTCAGCCATGCGATCGCCATCTCCAGTGACGGCCTGATGGTGGCCGCCACCCGCGACCTGCCGCCGGACCGGGCCGACCAGTTGGCCGCGACGGGTAGCGGGCTCGTCAGCCTGCTGCGCGGGGCGGCGGCCTTCTTCGACGCCGGCGCGGTGATCTCCAACGTCACGCAGCTCGAGGGCGGATTCATGTTCTCGATGGCCTTCAACGACGGTGCCTCGCTGCTGGTGCTCGCCGCGCCCGAGTGCGACGTCGGCAAGGTCTCCTACGAGATGACCGAGCTGGCCAATCGCATCGGCGACGCCCTCACCCCCGCGGCCCGGGCGGCACTCGCCCGCAGCCGCTGACAATCCCGGCGCCCCCACGCCGGAGACCCCTCCCTTCCTCTGGAGAAAGACATGCCTCTCACCACCCCTCGGCGCAGCCGTGCCCTCACCGCCGCACTGCTCGCGGTCGTCCTGACCGGCAGCGCGGCCTGCGGCGACGACGCGCCGGGCACGAGCGCTGGCGGCTCGATAAAGATCGGCCTGCTCGCGTCCCTGTCCGGGACGTACCAGGCCGTCGGTACGGAGATCCGCGACGGTTTCCAGCTCTACCTCGAGACCCACGACGGCAAGCTCGGCGGCCGACAGGTCGACCTGGTCGTCGCTGACGAGGGCAACGGCGCCCAGACCGCGGTGCCGGCGGCGACGAAACTCCTCAAGCAGGACCGGGTGTCCGCGCTCACCGGCATCGTCGGCGGCGGCTCGGTCGCCGGGGTCGTCCCCCTGCTGGAGGAGACCAAGGTGCCCCTCGTCGGCTCGAACGGGCGGCCGGAACTCAAGGACGTCTCCCGCGTCTGGCACACCTCGTACCTGTCGGACGAGCCCGGAGCGGCGATCGCCCAGCACGTCCGGGACAACGTGAAGGGATCGGTGTACGCGATCGGCCCGGACTACCAGGGCGGCTGGGACGAGCTGCGGGGGTTCACCGACGCCTTCGGCAAGATCGGCGGGAAGCTCGCGAACGCCGACGGCAAGACGACCTTCACCCCGTTCCCGGCGACCACCAACTTCACCCCGTACTTCGCCCGCATCAAGGCCTCCGGCGCGGCGGCCGTCTTCACGTTCTACGCCGGCAGCGCCGCCGTCGACTTCGTCAAGCAGTACGCGCAGTCCGAGATCAAGGACATCCCGCTGTACGCGGCCGGGTTCCTCACCGAGGGCGGTGTGCTCAACGCGCAGGGCGACGCGGCCCGAGGCATCTATTCGGTGCTCAACTACTCGCCCGACCTCGACAACGCCGAGAACCGCGCCTTCGTGGCGGCGTGGAAGGCCAAGCACGACGGTTCGCCGACGACCTACGCGCTCGCCTCGTACGACGCGGCGGCGGTGCTGGACCGGGCGATCGGCGCCGCCGGAAACGACCCGACCCCGGAGGCCATCAACACGGCCATCGGTCAGCTCGGCCAGATCGCCAGCCCGCGCGGCACCTGGCAGTTCTCCACCAGCACGCACTCACCCGTGCAGAAGTGGTACCTGCGGCAGGTCCGCCAGGACGGCCGGGCGCTGTCCAACACCGTCGTGGGTGACCTCGCGACCGTCGGCCGGTGATGGCGGTGGCGGCCGGCACGAACCGGATCGACCCGTACCTGATACCGGCGCTGGACGGAGTCGCCTACGGGCTGCTCGTGTTCGTCGCCGCGTCGGGCCTGGTCTTCTGTTTCGGCGTCGCCAACATCCTCAACCTGGCGCACGGCATGCTCTACGCGATCGGCGGTTACACCGCCGCGGCGCTGCTCGACGGCGGCTGGGCAAGTCTGGCGTTGGCGCTGGGGGTTGGTGTGCTGGCCGCCGCCGCGGCGGGGGTGCTCCTCGCCGGCCTGCTCGCGCCGGTCGCCGCCGGCAACCACCTGGGTCAGGCACTGCTGACGTTCGGCGTGGCGTTGGCCGGCGGCAGCCTGCTCGTCGCCGGCTTCGGCCCCGACGACCCACAGGTCAAGGTGCCCGCCGCCCTGGAGGGCTCGGTGGTGGTCGCCGGTCACCGCTACGCCGCGTACCGGCTGGTCTTCATCGTCGTCGCCGCGGTGATCGCCGCCGCGCTCTACCTCGTGGTGCGTCGCACCAGGGCCGGGATGCTGGTCCGCGCGGCCGTCGACGACGCGGAGATGGTCGCCTGTCTGGGGGTGAGCCCGGCGCGGATCCGCGCCGGCGTGCTCGCCGCCGCCGGCGCGCTGGCCGGCGCGGCCGGGGTCCTGGGCGCGCCCATCATCGGCCCCGGCACGGACACCGCCGACACCGTGCTGCTGTTGTCCCTGGTCGTCGTCGTCCTCGGCGGCCTCGGGTCCATGGGAGGCACCCTGCTGGCCGCGCTCGCGATCGGCGAGATCCAGACGCTGGGGGTGGCGCTGCTGCCGTCCGCCGCGCCGTTCCTGCTGTTCGCCGCCATGGCCGCGGTGCTGGCCGTGCGCGCACGCGGCCTGGCCAGCAGGTGGAGGACGACGTGAGGGACGAGGTCATCCGGCGGGCACGAGGCGCCATCGCCGCACTGGTCCTGGCCGGCCTGGTCGTGGCACCCTTGGTGGTCGACGACTACACCACGGCGATCCTCGCCCGGACGCTGGCGCTGGCCCTGGTGGGGGTGAGCGTGGCCCTGCTCACCGGTGTCGCCGGCCTGCCGACCCTCGGCCAGACCGCTCCGTACGCCGCAGGTGCCTACGCGTGTGCCGTGGTCGGCAGCCGGGTCTCCGACGTCGGCGTCGTGCAGCTCGCCGTCGCGGCGGGCGCCGGGGCGGTGCTGGCCGCGCTCACCGTGCCGCTGGTCGTACACGCCCGAGGGGTGGTCGTCCTGATGATCACGCTGGCGATCGGCGAACTCGCCGTCGTCGTCCTCGGCCGCTGGCGGTCGGTGACCGGTGGCACGGACGGGTTGGCCGGCATCGCCGCGGTCCGCCCCTTCTGGGGGCTCCCGACCCTCGCCAACGACCAGTCCCGCTACCTGTACGCCCTGGTCGTCACGGCCACGCTGGTCGGCGCGGTGCTGTTGCTGCTGCGTACCCGGGCCGGGCTGCTGCTGCGGGCCGGCCGCGACGACGAGGCACGGCTGCGGGCCAGCGGGCACCGCGTGCCCCTGTACCTGTCCGGCGCGCACATCGCCGCCGGGGCGATCGCCGGTGCCGCCGGCTCGCTCCTGGTCGTCGCCCAGCAGTACATCTCCCCCGCCGACTTCGGCTTCGACACGTCCGCGCTGCTGCTGCTCGGAGTCGTCATCGGTGGCACCGCCTCGGTGGGCGGCGCCCTGGTCGGCGCGGCGCTGGTCATCGCCGCCCGGGACTGGTTGTTCGGGCTACTGCCCGGGCATGCGCCGCTGGTGCTGGGCCTGCTGTTCGTGGCCACGGTCTACCTGCTGCCCACCGGCGTGAACCGGGCCCGGAGCCGGCTGCGCCCGCCGGAGGCCCCGTCACACCAGCCCGCTGCTCCTGAGCAGGCCGCCGTCGCGGAGTCGCACCGATGACCGGCCTGCTCGAAGCCCAGGGCGTCACGGTGCGGTACGGCTCGCTCGCCGCGCTCGACAGCGTTGACCTGTGCGTCCACGACGGCCAGCGGCACGCGTTGATCGGCCCGAACGGCGCCGGCAAGACGACCCTGCTCAACGTGATCGGCGGGTCCACGAGACCGCAGCGCGGCACGGTGAGCTTCGACGGGCGCAACGTCGGCCAGTTGGGACCGGCGGCCCGCGCCCGCCGGGGCATCAACCGCATCCACCAACGTCCCGCGGTCTTCCCAACGTTGACCGCGACGGAGAACATCGTGGTCGCGGCGTTGCCGCGGGTCATTCCACGGCGCAGATGGTGGCCCGGCGGACGTCGCCGCATCGCGCACCACAGGGCGGGCACGCTGTTGGACCAGATGGGCCTCGCCGACGTCGCGGCGGTGCCCGCCGGGCACCTCGCACACGGGCAACGACGCCAGTTGGAGATCGCGATGGCCCTTGCCGGTCGCCCCCGCCTGCTGCTCCTCGACGAACCGGCCGCCGGACTGTCCGCCATCGAGGTCGGCCGCCTGGCCGAGGTGCTGCGGACGCTGCCCAGGGCGGTCGCCGTCCTCCTGGTCGAACATCGACTGGACCTGGTGTACGCCCTCTCCGACACGGTCACCGTGCTGCGCGACGGTCGGACCCTGGCCGCCGGAACGCCGGACGAGATCCGAACCTCGCCGCTGGTGCGGCAGGCCTACGCCGACGGGATGGCCTGATGTTGTCCGTGGATCGTCTGTGCGCCGGCTACGCCGGAGGGATCGTGCTGCACGAGGTCAGCCTGCGGGTACGCCCCGGCAGCATCCAGGCCGTGGTGGGTCGCAACGGCGCGGGCAAGAGCACTCTCGTGCACACCATCGCCGGGCTGGTGCGCGCCTCCAGTGGCCGCATCGAGATCGGCGGGGTGCACCTCGCCGGCCGGCAACCGCACCGCATCGCCCAGTCCGGCGTCGGTCTCGTTCCGCAGGGTCGACGGGTCTTCTCCCGGTTGACGGTGGCCGAGCACCTGCACCTGGCGGCCGCGCCGTGGCGGGCCCCCACCTCCGGCGGCGAGGGCTGGACGGTGGCCCGAACCCTCGACCTGCTGCCGAGGTTGGCAGCACGGCTGCGACACCGCGGCTGCGAACTGTCCGGCGGTGAGCAGCAGATGCTCGCCATCGCCCGCGCACTGCTCGGCCAACCACGGGTGCTGCTCCTCGACGAGCCCTGTGAGGGCCTGTCGCCCGACCTGGCGGCGCGGGTTCGCGAACTCGTCAACGGCCTCGCCGCCGACGGCTTGACCGTGCTGCTCGTGGAACAGCAACTCCAACACGCGATCGAGATCGCGGACCGGGTGGCGGTGCTGGAGTACGGCCGGGTGGTCTACGACCGACCGACGGCCGAGGCCCGCGTCGACCCCGCCCCGCTGGCGGCGATGTTGAGCGTCGCCGCCGCCCCCATGCCGCCGCCACCGAACCGATCGGCCCCTCGGCTCTGGGCCGACACCCCCACGTCACCCGACCCCTCGGAGAGGTAGACACCGATGGCAACCGCTACGAGCGATGGCACGTACACGTTCGACAACGGCCAACCGGAAGCCGTTCCCCAGATGCACGCGCTGGAGTCCTTCCTGGACCCGATCACGACGCGCCGACTCGCCCGCCCGGTGCTGGGACCGGGTGCGACCTGCTGGGAGGTCGGGGCGGGTGGCGGTTCGATGGCCCGGCGGATCGCCCGCGCGATCGGCGACGACGGGTCCGTACTCGCCACCGACATCGACCCCACGCACCTGGTCGCCGAGGGCAACCTGCACGTACGCCGACACGACGTCCGGACCGAACCGCCACCCGGGGACGCGTACGACCTGATCCACGCCCGGCTGGTGCTGCTGCACCTCCCCGATCGACGGCGGGTCCTGCGTACGCTCACCGGCGCGCTGACTCCCGGCGGGTGGCTGGTGGTCGAGGAGTTCGACTGCACCGCGACGCCACGGGTGCTGACCGCGCCGAGTGACGACGCCGCGAAGCTCTTCGGGCAGGTGATGGACGCCATGATGGGGGTCCTGGAGGACCACGGCGCCGACCTGGGCTGGGCGCAGGACGTGCACACCGAGATGGCCCTCGCCGGCCTGACCGAGGTGGACACCATCACCCACTCGCAGAGCTGGGCCGGTGGTTCGACCGGAACGTCGCTCTACGAGACGAACTCCCGCCAGTTGGAGCCGAACCTGCTCGCCGCCGGGTTGTCGCCGAACCAACTGAACGCCTTCCGGCGGCTGGTCCGTGACCCGGGGTTCGCCGTCATGTCGTACCACTTCGTCTCCACGCGGGGCCGTCTGCCGGAGTGAGCAGGTAGACCACCGCGTGGAGAGCGGTCGCGCCGTCCGTAGCTCCCGCCGCAGCACGCCCCCCGCTGAGCCGGACAGCTCTACGGAGGTGTCGACCGCACCGGCCGGGTTCCTCGTGAGGAGCCCGGCCGGTCTGTGCGCGAGCCAGTCGGAGAGGCCCCGTCCGGCGGCAAACAGGTGCACTAGGTGATACGGCGCCGTACCCGCCACACCACCACACCGATCAGGACCGCCGCGACGGCGACGAACAGGGACGCCTCGATGAGCTGGAACGTCCAGAACCGGTCGGCGGGGTGGTAGACCCCGAACTGCTGGACGCCCCGCGCGTGCAGGAACTGGTTGAGGTTGGTGCCGGCCCGGTTGGCCGCGTCCTCCAGCTCGTAGTACTCGGTCCAGCTCAGCCTGCGCCCGGCGGCGTCTGCGTAGCCGTGTTCGATCACCCAGTCAGCAAAGCCGGACACCGGCCCGTGCCCAGCCTGGTCTTTCGAGCCCTCGACGGGGACCGGCTCCATGGTGGTGAGCGGCGTGGCGTACGCGGGACGGGCCAACAGCGCCACCGACATCCGGACGGCGAGGAACGCCCCGAACGCGACGCCGAACGCCGGCAGGCTGCGACGGAGGATCGCCCCGGCGGCGGTGGCGACGCCGAACGCGAACAGCGCGTACGCCACCGGCACAAGTCCCTCCAGGTCGAAGGCGTCGTACTGGAACCGCCCTTCCCACGCGTCGAATGGCTGACGGAACCAGGTGAGCACCGCGGTGAACATCCCGGTGAGCGCGACGGTGACGCCGGCCAGCGCCGCGAGCTTGGCCGCCAGCCAGCGCATCCGCGGCACGGCCTGCGTCCAGGCGAGCTGCCAGGTGCCGTCCTCCAGTTCGCGCGCGAGCAGCGGCGCACCGAGGAACGCACCGATGACGACGGGGACCAGATAGAAGGCCGCCAGGAGATTCTCGACGTACCCGTACTCCTCGTCGAGCCGGCGGAAGGAGGCCGCGCAGTCCTCGGTGATCCCGGCCTCTCCCGCACATCGGGCGGGACCGCCGGGGAACAGGTCGTGGGCCTGCGTCCCGAGCACGAGCAGGGCAATGCCGAACATGCCGACAAGCAGACCCAGGACGCAGACCTCGGTCCGGTGCTGGCGCCAGATCAACCACGTCACACCGCCACCCCCGACGTGAGCTGGGCGTTCGGCTCGGACGGCCGGCGCAGGTACGCCAGCACCAGGTCCTCCAGCGCGACCGGCTGGGCCTGCCACCCGGGCGCGGCCGGGAGCCCGCCGTCGCGTACCAGCACTGTCGAGTGTCGATCGCTGTGGACGGCCTCCACGACGGTGCCAGCCCGGTCGAGGTCGGTGGCCGTGCGCGGGCCGACGAGCAGCCGGTGCTCGGCGAGGAGGGTGTCGATGTCACCGGTGAGCGTGACCCGGCCGCGGTTGAGCACGATCAGGTGGTCGCAGACGCGCTCCAGCTCGTGCACGACGTGGGATGAGAACAGGACGGTCACCCCGTCTTCGGCCACCGCGCCCATGAGGACCTGCAGGAACTCGTGCCGGGCCAGCGGGTCGAGGCTGGCCACCGGCTCGTCGAGGACGAGCAGGTCCGGTCGCTTCGCCAGGGCCAGCGCCAACGCGACCTGGGCCTGCTGCCCGCCGGAGAGCGTGCCGGCCCTCCGGTCGAGCGGGATGCCCAGCTTCGCCAGCCGGCGCTCGGCCAGCCCCTGGTCGAACCGCAGGTTGCAGGCCCGACCGAAGCGGAGCATCTCGGCGACGGTGAAGCGCTTGTACAGCGGGTGGTCCTGGGCCAGGAACCCGACCCGGGACAGGGTTTGCGGGGTGCTGGCGGTGACGTCGTGGCCGAGGACCTCCACCGTGCCGGTGCTCGGTGCCAGCAACCCGACGGCCAGGCGCAGCAGCGTGGTCTTGCCCGCGCCGTTCGGCCCGACCAGGGCGATCACGCCACCCGTCGGCAGGGTCAGGGTGCAGTCGCGCAGCGCCCAGCCCTTCCGGTACCGCTTGCCCACACCGTTGGTGCGCAGCGCGAACTCGGTCGCTGTCACGCCACTTCCTCATTCCTCGTCTGCTGGTGGACGGAGGTGAAAAGCGCGTCGACCGCCTGCTCGTCGAGGCCGGCCGCGTAGGCGCGGCGCAACCAGGTCGCCAGGCCGCGCCGCAGCGACGTGTACGTCGATGCCGACATCACGGCCGACTGCTGTTCGTTGACGAACGTGCCCTGACCGGGCCGGCCGGTGACCAGGTCCTCCTGCTCCATCTGCCGGTACGCCTTGGCGACGGTGTTCGGATTGATTGCCAGGTCCTCGACCACCTCGCGGATGAGCGGGAGGCGGTCACCGGGTTGGAGAAAGCCCAGCAGCACCGCCTGGCGGACCTGCTGGACGAGTTGCAGGTACGGCGGCACGCCGGAGTGGGTGTCGAGCCGGAAGACGAACACGGTAGCCCCTTACTGCTTTCCTAGCACCATAGTAAAGCAGTAAATCGGTGGTCAAGAGAGCCGACGCGCCCCCACGGCCGCGCCGTGCCGCAGTGGTGAGCCGAGGACGCCGTCGGGCAGGGTTCACCGCGTCAATCAGACTGCTCGGATGATCGTCAGGCTTGCGGAGGAGCAGGACTTCAATGGCTTCCTTGGCCTGGCGGCCCAGGTCGAGTGCTGGTTCGGCCCGATGGTCGAGGATGTCGGCTTTCACGACGCTGCGCGCAAGCACATTCGTCGGTGCACAGCGATCGTTGCTGCTTCCGAAGGGCCCGATCTGCTGGGCGGGGTGTTGTTCGCGGCGAAGGCCCCGACCCATCACGTTCACTGGCTTGTCGTATCCGAGCGTTCACGGGGGAAGGGCGTTGGTCGTGCGCTGATGGCAGAAGCCCTGCGCAGGTTCGTGCGGGGCCCCGGGTCCGTGGAGGTGGTGAGCTTTGGCGCCGATCACCCGGGGGCCCACGCCAGCGGCGCACGTGTCTTCTACGAACGACTTGGTTTCGCTCCTGCCGAGGCCGTCGAGCCCGGTCCGGAAGGGGGATCCCGGCAGGTCCTTCGCTTGGCCGTCACCTGATCCACACGACGGTGGCCCGCCCGGCCGGTCTGTACGCGGGCCAGGCGGACGTCCGGCGGTTACTGCGGTACGTGGAAGCGCAGGTGCGTGACGTGCGGTGATTCGATCACCGCGGTTCGTTCGAGCTCGATGTGGTCGGTGCCGAGGTGGTCGAACGGGCGCGTGCCGGTGCCGAGGAACACCGGTACGAGTTGGATGTGGATGTCGTCCACCAGCCCGGCCTTGACGAACTGTTGCGCGGTGGTGGGCCCGCCCATGATGAGGACGTTGCGGTCGCCCGCTGCGTGACGCGCCTGGCGCAGCGCACTGTGCAGGCCGTCGTCGACGAAGGTGAAGGCGGCGCTCTTCATCGTCAACGGTTCGCGCGGCTGATGGGTCACCACGAAGCAGGGCACCGGGAACGGGGTGTCCTCCCACAGGTCCACACCGACATCGAACGTCCGCTTGCCGATCACCACGGCGCCCGTCGTCGCATGGACCTCTCGTACCTGTGCGGCGTCGACGCCGACCGGGGTGACGCCGTCCGCCGCCACGGCGCGGTCTCCGTCAGCCCGGAACAGCCACTCGTGCAACCGCTCGCCGCCTGCGCCCATCGGTTGTTCCTTGGTGACGTCGGGTCCGGCGGCGAAGCCGTCCAACGACACGCTCATGCTCAACAGAACGCGGCCCATCGCGTACTCCTCATCGTTCGGGTCCGTCAGGTGGACGTTCAGCAGGAGTATGACGTCACTCGATGTTGCCGAGGGGGCGCAATGCTGATCGACTCGACCGTGTCAGCCGGTGTCGGTGGCGTGTCGGGGCGGTGTCAGCGGGCCCGCGCATGCTGTACGCATGACAGCTGACCTGGTGATCGAGGCTGAGGGCCTCGTCAAGACCTTCGGGAAGACGAGGGCGCTGCAGGGCGTGGACCTCGCGGTTCCCCGGGGCACGGTGCTCGGGGTGCTCGGCCCCAACGGCGCCGGCAAGACCACCGCCGTACGCATCCTCTCCACCCTGCTGACCCCGGACGGCGGAACCGCCCGGATCGGCGGTTTCGACGTGGTACGGGACGCCGAGCGCGTTCGGCAGAGCATCGGACTGACCGGCCAGTACGCCTCGGTCGACGAGGACCTGACCGGACGGCAGAACCTGGAGCTGTTCGGCACCCTGCTGGAGCTGGGGCGCGGCGGCGCCCGGCGGCGGGCTGCCGAGCTGCTCGACTGGTTCGACCTGACCGACGCCGCGAACCGGCCGGCCAAGACCTACTCCGGCGGCATGCGGCGACGGCTCGACCTGGCCGCCAGCCTCGTCGGCTCGCCCGACGTGATCTTCCTGGACGAGCCGACGACCGGGCTCGACCCGGCCAAGCGCGAGGACATGTGGGACGTGGTCCGCTCACTGGTGGGCAACGGCTCGACGGTGCTGCTCACCACGCAGTACCTGGAGGAGGCCGACGCGCTCGCCGACGCGATCACGGTGATCGACCACGGCCGGGTGATCGCGTACGACACACCCGAAGGGCTCAAGCGGGTGGTCGGCGGGCAGACCCTCGAGGTCCGGCCGTCCGACCCGGCGCACCTGCCCCGGACTGCGGAGATCCTGACCCAGGTCGGCTCCGGCGCGCCGGCCGACGAGATCCGCAAGGGCGTGCTCGCGGTGCCGGTCACCGACGACGCGGCCCTGACCGAGAGCGTCGCGCGTCTCGCCACGGCCGGCATCGCGGTCACCGAACTGTCCCTGCACCTGCCGAGCCTGGACGAGGTGTTCTTCACCCTCACCGGGCGTACGGCGTCCGAAGACGACACCACCCGCCCCACGGAGGTCGCGGCATGAGCACACTGACCGACGCACCACCCACCCGGAACCGGGCACTGTCGACGATTACCGCGCAGCCGCGACCGTTCCGACTGGTCCGGCACTCGTTGGCGCTCGCCAAGCGCAGCCTCATCAAGACCTGGCGTACGCCCGAGGCGCTCATCGACGTCACGTTGCAGCCGGTGCTGTTCCTCGTCATCTTCGTGTACGTCTTCGGCGGCGCGGTCGCCGGATCGACCCACGACTACCTGCAGTTCCTGCTGCCCGGCATCCTGGCGCAGACCATCGCGACAGGTGCCATCGCGATCGGCGTCAACCTCAACACCGACATCTCCAAGGGCATCTTCGACAGGTTCCGGTCGTTGCCGATTCCCCGCTCCGCACCACTTGTCGGCGCGGTCCTCGGCGACGTCGTCCGGTACGTGATCGTCACGGTGTCGACCCTCGCGATCGGCTACGTGATGGGTTTCCGGATCGAGACCGACCTGTTCCGGGCCATCGCCGGGTGTCTGCTCGCGGTGCTGTTCGCGCTCTGCCTGAGCTGGCTGCCGGTGCTCGTGTCGATGAAGGTGCGTACCGCGGGTGCCGTGCAGGGCGTCATGTTCGCGCTGATCATGCCGCTGAGCTTCGCGTCCAACGTGTTCGTCGGCGCCGACACCCTGCCCGGCTGGATGCAGGCGTTCGTGGACGTCAACCCGATGACCCACCTGGTGGCGTCGGTCCGGGGTCTGTTCCTCGGCACCCCGCTCGGTTCGCATGTGTGGTGGACACTCGCCTGGTGCGCCGGCTTCGTGGTGCTGTTCATGCCACTCGCGCTGCGCGCATACCGGAAGAAGATCTAGGGCCTGTTTCATAAGACCTGGCCGGCCTGCGGCGGGCCCGGACGACGCCCGGCGGCGTT
>NZ_JBSFBM010000192.1:0-12987 GCF_053592955.1 Micromonospora sp. NPDC002411
CCGGCTCGGCGGCGCCGAGGCTCAGGTCGAACGCGGTCAGGGCCTGCGCCTCGGTCATCGGCAGGACGCCGGTGCGGGCCATCCGGGCCAGGTCGCGGACACTGACGACACGGCCAGCGAGGTCACCTGCGAGGTGACCAAGGAGACCCGCGTCGGCATCGCCACCGGCAACGCGACAGGCGTCTACTACGTGGTCGGCAACGCGCTGGCCGGGCAGTTGTCCGGGGCGACCGGTGGCAAGCTCACCGGCACCGCCGCCGAGACCGGCGCTTCGGTGCAGAACGTCGAACAGCTCGTCGGCGGCCAGTACGACGTGGCGTTCTCCCTGTTCGACACGGCCGTGAACGCGGTCGAGGGCAAGGGCAGCTTCACCGCGCCGCAGCCGGTGCAGGCACTGGCCCGCATCTACGACAACTACACGCAGGTGGTGGTCCGCAACGACTCCGGGATCACCTCGGTGGCCGACATGCGCGGCAAGCGGATCTCCACCGGTTCGCCGAAGTCCGGCACGGAGGTGATCGCCAACCGGCTGCTGGAGGCCGCCGGTCTCGACCCGGCCAAGGACATCCGGGCGCAGCGCCTCGACCTGACCAAGACGGTCGAGGGGATCAAGGACGGCAGTGTCGACGGGTTCTTCTGGTCGGGTGGTCTGCCCACCGGGGGCCTGACCGACCTGTTCACCACGGCCGGCGACACGGTGACGTTCGTCGGGCTCGCGCCGCTGCTGCCGAAGATGGCCGCGCTGAGCCCCGGCTACCAGGAAGGCACGATCGGGCGGGACGTGTACAAGACGGCGGCCGACACCCCGACGATCGTCGTACCCAATGTGTTGTTGGTCCGCAAGGACCTGGACGCCAACGTCGCCTGCGCGATCACCCGGACCGTGTTCGAGAAGCGCGACGCCCTGGCCCAGGCCAACCCGGCAGCCAAGGGGATCTCGCTGGAGAGGGCCCGCAGGACCCTGCCGGTGCCTCTGCACCGGGGCGCCGACAAGGCACTGAAGGACCTCGGGGCGAATTGACCCGACCGGTCAGAGGTCGGCGGGCGCGGTCGCGGCGCGCGCCACGCCGACCAGGCGGTCGGTCTCGGCGAGCACTGTCTCGTCGCCTGCCGGTGTGCCGGGGTCGAGTCGGACCGTCCAGGTCAGACCGTCGGCCCCGGCCGTCCGACGGGCCGCGACCCGCGCCGCGCCGCCGGGCACCGGCTGGTGCTCGGTGTACGCGACCGAGCGGGTCACCCGCGCCCGCACCTGGTGTGGCAGCTCACGCGGGTCGAGGAGGAAGTACGTCTCGGCCGGGCCGTCGGCCACCACTGTGTAGCCGTCGCGTTCGATGACGGTCTCGGCGGGTGTGACTGTCAGCTCCCGGCCGGACCAGACGGCCTTGAGGATGTCGTGCCAACCCAGCCGGTGCCCCCGCCCGGGCAGCCACAGCCCGAGGTTGGTGGCGACCACCACGCCGTCGCCCTCGCCGTTGCCGACCGCCGCCCAGGCCAGCACCCGCTCGTCGGCGGCCAGTGGGGGCCGGTCGGCCGGTGGCAGTTTCGGCTTGCGGCTGAACAGTCCCATCTAGAGGCCTCCCGCAGCCTGCTCGCGGAGCGCCCGGGCGTGCTGCTCCAGGGACAGCAGCTCACCGAAGGCCGCGAAGTACTCGTCCTTGTTGTTGACCGGGTTGATCCGCTGGATGCGCGACTTGAGGTCCCGGATCCGGGCGGTCACCGACCCGAACTGCACCCGCGCCATGGTGATCGACACGTAGCGTGGGTCCGGCTCCCCGTCGATGCGCAGCGGCTCCACCGCCAACTCGCCGACCAGCGCCGCCGCCGCCAGGTCGTCGCAGGCGTCCCGGACCGACTCGATCCAGACCGCGCCGCCGGTCGCCGACGCGGCGCCACCGGCAGCCGCGATGGCCGCACGCACCGCGATGTGCACGGGGTGGCGATATTCCGACGCCTCGACCGCGTCGAACATCGGCCCGGCCAGGACCGGCTGTTGGAGGGCGAGCTTGAGCGCCTCCCGCTCGACCATCGACTGCGGGCTGTCCACCCCCGGCTCGGGGCGGGCCGGCGCGGGGCGGCCGGCGGGTGCGGCGTCGCGGGCGCCGGACGGCGGGGTGTTGGCGGCGGCGAGCACCGCCCGCTGCACCGGCTCGATCTCCATGCCGAGGTCCATGGCGAGCTTGCGGACGTACTCCGGGCGCTTCTCCCGGTCCTTGAGGCGCGCGACCAGCGGCGCGGCGTGCCGCATGGCCTCGACCCGGCCGTCGACGGTGTCCAGGTCGAAGCGGCCGATCACGTGTCGCAGCGCGAAGTCGACGAGCGGCTCGCGGCGTGCGACCAGGTCCCGTACCGCCAGGTCACCCTTGGCCAGCCGCAGGTCGCACGGGTCCATGTTGTCCGGGCTGACGGCGATGAACGTGCGGCCGACGAAACGCTGGTCGTCCTCGAAGGCGCGCAGTGCCGCCTTCTGGCCGGCGGCGTCACCGTCGAAGGTGAAGATGATCTCGCCGGCCACCTCGTCGCTGTCGAACAGGAGGCGGCGCAGAACAGCGATGTGGTCCGCGGCGAAGGCGGTGCCACAGGTCGCCACAGCAGTGGTCACCCCGGCCAGGTGGCAGGCCATCACGTCGGTGTAACCCTCGACGATCACCGCCCGCCCCTGCTTGGCGATCTCCCGTTTGGCCTGGTCGACGCCGTAGAGCACCTGCGACTTCTTGTAGATCGGCGTCTCGGGGGTGTTCAGGTACTTCGGGCCGTCGTCGTCGTCGAAGAGTTTGCGCGCGCCGAAGCCGATCACGTCGCCGGCGAGGTCGCGGATGGGCCAGAGCAGCCGGCGGCGGAACCTGTCGATCAGGCTGCCGGAACGGGCCTCCCGGGACAGCCCGGCCGTGACCAGCTCCTGGTGGGTGAAACCCTGCTGGCGCAGGTGCTTGGTGAGCAGGTCCCAGCCGTCCGGCGCGAAGCCGCAGCCGTAACGCTCGGCGGCGGCCCGGTCGAACCCGCGCTTGGCCAGGAACTCCCGTGCCGGTCGAGCGCCAGCCGTGCCGAGCTGCGCCCGGTAGAACTCGACCGCCGCGGCGTGCGCGGCGACCAGGCGCTGACGCTGGCCCTGCTGCGGGCGCGGACGCGGGGTGCCCTTGTCGTCCTCGATGTAGCGCAGTTGGATGCCGGCGCGGCCGGCCAGCCGCTCGACGGACTCCACGAAGCTGAGGTGGTCGGCGTCCATCAGGAACTTGATCGCGTCGCCGCCGGCCCCGCAGCCGAAGCAGTACCAGACGTTGCGGGCCGGCGAGACGTTGAACGACGGGCTCTTCTCGTCGTGGAACGGGCACAGACCCTTGAGGTTGCCGCCGCCGGCGGACTTCAGGGTGACGGTCTCGGAGATCACATCCCCGATCGAGGTGCGTTCCCGGACCAGTGCGATGTCCTCGTCCCGGATCCGCCCAGCCATACGCCACCCCCTCCGCGTACATCCTGCCCTGCCGGACCGACGACACGGCGGCCGGGGGACGCCGGTGTGGCGACCACCGCTGCCGGCTGGGCGGTTCCGGCCCGCAGGCCGTGTCCGCCCGGGGACCATGACCAGATGCGCAGGGTACGCACCGCCGCCCCCCACCTGCCCGGATGGGTGGCCGCGTGGATGGGGTTGGGCGGACAGGCCCCGCAGGCGGACGAGGCCGGTCACCGCCACGCCACCTGGCTGGAACTCTTCCTCGACCTCATCTTCGTGTACGCGCTGGCGGCCGTGGTGCGCCGACTGGGCGACGAGCCGAGCCCGTCGCCGACGGCAGTGCTGGCCGTGATCGGGCTCTTCGTGGTGATCCAGTGGGCCTGGATGGGGCAGGTCTACTACGACACCCGGTTCGATCCGGACGACGCGCTGCACCGGTTGCTGGTGCTCGTCGCCCTGGTCGGGGCGGGCGCGATGACGCTCGGCGTCGACGAGGTTCCGGAGAGCGTGCTCCTGCCGGTCGGGTACCTGATCGTGCGGGGGGTGCTGCTCCTGCTGTACCTGCGGGCCCGGCCGACCAGTCCGATGGCCCGCATGGTGACGAACGTCTACCTGATCGGCTTCGGGTCGGGCTGGCTGATCTGGTTGGCGTCGCTGCCAGCTCCCACCGAGCTGCGCCCGGTCCTGTGGGTCGTCGCGATGGTCATCGAACTGGCCACACCCTGGGTCGGTGTGCGTTGGCTCAACAACTGGCCGGTGGACAACAGGCACCTGCCGGAACGGATCGGGCAGTTCACCATCATCGTGCTGGGTAGCGCGCTGGCCAGCCTGCTCTTCGCCGTGCCGGACCACCCCCCGCCACACATGATCCTCACCGCCGCGACGGCGTTCCTGATCCCGGCAGCAGTCTGGTGGGTCTACACCACGTTCGTCACCACCCGCCTGCTCCAGAGTCGGCTCCGCGGGGGGCAGGCGTACAGCTACCTGCACATCCCGCTCGGTGGCGCGCTGCTGCTGCTCGGTTGGGCACTGGGGCAGGTGGTACGCCTGGTGGACGACAACGCGACCCACCTCCCGCTGGAGTTACGGCTGCTGCTGGGCGCGTCGATGGTGGTCTGGACGGCATGCGGCCTGGCCCTGTACTGGCTGTGGACCCGGCCGAGCGCCGCCCGGTTGGCGATCGCCGCCTACGGGGTGGTGTCGGTCAGCGTGATCACCACGACGGTGCACCAGCCGAGGCTGATGCTGTTGCTGCTCGCGGCCGCGGTCGTCGGGTACGCGGTGCTGCTCAGCCGTCGACTCGCCCGGGCCAGCGAGGCCAATCGCACGCTTGAGGGATGAGCGACCCTCAGGCGGCCCTGGCCCCCTCGACGGGCGTCTCCTCCTCGGCCGCCACCTGCCGGTTCCAGTCCGCCTTGGTGGATCGCCAACCCTCGTCGTCCATGCCACGCCGCCAGTAACCGGAGATGGAGAGCCGGTCGAGCGGCACACCCCGCTCACCGCGCAGCAGCCGGCGCAGGTGCCGGACGAAGGCCGCCTCACCGTGCACGAAGGCGTGCACCTGCCCGGCCGGGAACTCCAACGCCCGCACCGCCTCGACCAGCGCCTCGCCCACCGGGCGCTCGCCGCGGTGCAACCAGGTCAGCTCGACCGCCCCCGGGCTGAGCAGCTTCTGCTCCTCCTCCGGGTCGGCGATCTCCACGAAGACGTGGGCCGGGGCGCCCAGGGGCAGCCGCTCCAGCGCGGCGGCGATCGCCGGCAGGGCGCTCTCGTCGCCGACCAGCAGGTGCCAGTCCGCGTCCGGACTCGGCGCGTACGCCCCGCCGGGTCCGACGAAGTGCACGGGATCACCCGGGCGAAGCGCGGCGGCCCAGGGACCGGCAAGCCCTTCGTCGCCGTGGTGCACCACGTCGACCGTCAACTCCTGCGCCAGCGGATCCCAGCGCCGCACCGTGTAGGCGCGCAGCCGGGGCCACTGCTCCCGGGGAAGGTCCCGGCGGATCGCGGCGAGGTCCAACGGCTGCGGGTACGCGACACCGGACTGCGGGAACACCACCTTGATGTAGTGGTCGGTGAACTCGCCCACCGGCAGACCGGTCAGCTCGTCCCCACCGAGGACGAGCCGGATCAGATGCGGGGTGGGCCGCTCGGTGCGCAGCACCCGGGCCGTGGTGACGTTCCTGGGGCGTTCCGTCATGCCAGTTAGGCTAGCCTAAGCTGCCCCGCCGTGAGTCGGCGGTGCAGTTCCGCCCACGAGGCGGGTGTGCCAGGTCACCGCCGCCGGGTCGGTGAGCGAGGCGACCTGGTCGACAACCACCCGCAGTCGGGCCGCGTCGTCCGGGGCCGCTCGCCACAACGCCGCGAAGATCGGGTCGAGTCCGTCCGGCGCGCGCCGGACCAGCGCGGCGACCACCTCGGCCAGCATCGTCCGCTGCCGCTCGTAGCGGCCCCGGAAGCCGGACCGGCGCATCACGTACCGCAGCGCGATGCCCTTGAGCAGGGCACACTGCGCCCGGACCAGCCGGGGCACCACCAGGTCGGCGGCGTAACGGCGGTGCGGCCCGGGCCCGAAGCGCTCCTCCGTGGCAGCCACCGCGGCGGACACGAACCTCCCGGTCACCCCGCTGGTGGTCGCCTTCAACGCGACCTGCGCCCGGTGGCTGCCGTCGTACCCCGCCAGCGGGGCGAGCAGCGGGTCGGCCAGCAACTCGACAAGCACCTCGGCCAGGTCGCCGGCGGACTCCCCCGAGTACGCGCCCGCCACGTCGGCGCAGAGCGCGGCCCGCTCGTCGGCGTCGGTCAGCAACGGGCGCAGCGTCACGTACCCGCCGTGGATGCCGTCCTCCACGTCGTGCACCGAGTACGCGACGTCGTCGGCCCAGTCCATCACCTGCGCCTCCAGGCAGCGCCGGTCGCCGGGCGCGCCGTCCCGGATCCAGGCGAAGACCTCCGTGTCGTCGGCGTACACCCCGAACTTGCGCTCGCCGGGACGGCGCGGCCAGGGATACTTGCCGATCGCGTCGAGCGACGCCCTGGTCAGGTTGAGCCCGGCGGACGAGCCGTCCGGGGCGAGCACCTTCGCCTCCAGACGGGTCAACACCCGCAGGGTCTGCGCGTTGCCCTCGAACCCGCCGCACGGCGTGGCGAGCAGATCCAGGGCCGCCTCGCCGTTGTGCCCGAACGGCGGGTGCCCGAGGTCGTGGGCGAGCCCGGCCACGTCCACCACGTCCGGGTCACACCCCAACCGGGCACCCATCTCCCGGGCGATCTGGGCCACCTCGAGCGAGTGGGTCAGCCGCGTACGCAGGAAGTCGTCGGTGCCGGCGGTGTGCACCTGGGTCTTGGTGGCCAACCGCCGGAATGCCGCGGAGTACAGGACCCGGGCGCGGTCGCGCTCGTACGGTGAGCGGCGGTGCCCGGTGTCCTTGGGCGACTCCTCGACCAGCCGGGCGTCCGCCGCAGCGGGCTCACTGCTCACGCAGCCGCCGCTGTTCGCGACCGTGGGGCTCGCAAAACCGGCTCACTTCCCACGCAGGACGCAGAACTCGTTGCCCTCCGGGTCGGCCAGCACCGTCCACTCGACGTCGCCCTGGCCGATGTCGACGTGCCGGGCGCCCATGTCGACCAGCCGCTCGACCTCGGCCTCCTGGTCGGCGGGGCGCAGGTCGAGGTGCAGTCGGTTCTTGCGCTCCTTGCCGTCGGTCACCGGCACGAAGACCAGACCGGGCAGGCGGTCGGGGGACTGGCGGATCTCCACCTCGTCCGGGCTCTCGGTGACGATCTGGTAGCCGAGCGCCTCGGCCCACCAGCGGGCCAGCCGCGCCGGATCGCGGGCATCGACGGTGAGGTTCTCCCAGACGCTGGTCATTCAGTCACCTTTCCCGTTCGACGGCCTCCGCAATCGGCCGTGTGCGAGCGAGCCAAGATTACGCCCGCCACCGCTGCTCGACCCGCCCCCGACGCATCGACGATGGGCCCACAACCGCCGATCGGCCTGGAGTTGCCATCCGATCGCCGACGGTTATGGGCTCGCGAGCGGAGATGGCTGCCGGTAGCGTTCCCGGCGCGGAACGTGACCAGCCGATCGACATGCGACTCCCGACCGGTAAGGGGAAAGATCTCGTGGACGCAGACACGGTGGTGGGAACGGAACTACGCGGGCTACGCCGTCGTCGACCCGAGATCGCCGGCACGGTCCTGGCCGGCACCGACGGGTTGCTCATCTCCAGCGACCTGCCCAGCACCGACGCCACCCACCTCGCCGCTCTCGCCGCGGCCAGCTTCGGGCTCGGTCACCGGGTGGCCGACACCGTCCGATGTGGCGAGTTCCGGGAGTCGGTCGTCCGCACGACCACCGGGTGCGTGGTGACCTACCCGGCCGGGCGTTCCGCCCTGCTGACCCTGGTCACCGTGTCGCCCGGCGAGGATCTCGAAGCGCTGCACGAGGAGGCCCGCGCCGTGGCACGTCGGGCCGGCACGGTGATGGACCGCCGCGGCGGGGGTGTCGGTGCCACCGCCGTTCCGGAGGCACACGGGCCGCTGGCCGTGCGTACACCGATGGCGACCCTGCCGGCGCAGTTGCGTCGTCCGTCCCGACCCACCTGGCGTCGCCCGCCGATCTGAGGGCCGGTGGCGGACCGATCGTCCGGTCCGCCACCGATCGGCGTCAGCGGCTGTCCGACCCGCCGGTCTCCACCACCGCCCGGCCGGCCTCCAACCGGGCCACCGGCACCCGGAACGGCGAGCAGGACACGTAGTCCAGGCCGACCTCGTGGAAGAAGTGCACCGAGTCCGGGTCGCCGCCGTGCTCACCGCAGACGCCAAGCTTCAGGCCGGGCCGGGCAGCCCGACCCTCCTCGGAGGCGATGCGCACCAGCCGGCCGACGCCGTCGCGGTCGATCGACTCGAACGGCGAGATGCCGAAGATGCCCAACTCCAGGTAGCGCCAGAAGAACGCACCCTCGACGTCGTCGCGGGAGAAGCCCCAGCCCATCTGGGTCAGGTCGTTGGTGCCGAAGGAGAAGAATTCGGCGGCCTCAGCGATCTGGCCGGCGGTCAGCGCCGCCCGGGGCACCTCGATCATGGTGCCGATCAGCACCTCGACCGCCTTCTCCCGGGTCACCTCCTCGATGATCTTCTCGGCCTCGGCGCGTACCGTCTCCAACTCCTGCACGGCCCCGACCAGCGGCACCATGATCTCCGGCTTGGGGTCGCCGCCGCGTTGGGCGCACTCGACCGCGGCCTCGACGATGGCCCGGACCTGCATCGCGAACAGGCCGGGGATGACCAGGCCGAGGCGGACACCCCGCAGCCCGAGCATCGGGTTCTCCTCGTGCATCCGCCGAACGGCGGCGAGCAGCGCCTCCTCCTTGGCCACGTCCTCGCCACGCTCCTGGGCGACCGCCACGTTCACCGCGAGCTGCTCCAGCGGCGGCAGGAACTCGTGCAGCGGCGGGTCGATCAGCCGGACGGTGACCGGCAGCCCGTCCATCTCGCGGAAGATCTCCACGAAGTCGGCCCGCTGCAACGGCAGCAGTGCCTCCAACGCCGCCTCCCGCTCGTCCGCGGCGCGGGCCAGGATCAGGCGCTCGACCAGCTCCCGCCGATCGCCGAGGAACATGTGCTCGGTGCGGCACAGCCCGATGCCCTCGGCACCGAAGCGCCGGGCCCGGGCGGCGTCCGCGCCGGTGTCGGCGTTCGTGCGGACCGCAAGCCGCCGCCTGCCGTCGGCGTGCGTCATGATCCGGTGTACGGCCCGGACCAGGGCGTTGTCGATGTGCTCGGGGTCGAGGCTGCCCTCGAAGTACTGCACCACCTCCGACGGCATGACCGGCACCTCGCCCAGGTAGACCTTGCCCGTAGTGCCGTCGATGGACACGACGTCGCCCTCGTTGACGGTCTGCCCGGCCACGACAAAGCGCTTCGCCGGGACGTTCACCTCGATCTCGTCGGCACCGGAGACGCAGGTCTTGCCCATGCCCCGGGCCACCACCGCGGCGTGACTGGTCTTGCCGCCCCGCGAGGTGAGGATGCCCTTCGCGGCGATCATGCCGTTCAGGTCGTCGGGGTTGGTCTCCCGGCGGACCAGGATCACCGACTTCCCCTCGGCGGCCAGCTCGACGGCCCGCGCCGAGGTGAAGACGACAGTTCCGGACGCCGCGCCGGGCGAGGCCCCGATGCCCTTGGCGACCGGCTCGAACTCGTGGTCGAGCTGGAAGCGGGGGAACATCAGCTGGGCGAGCTGCGCGCCGTTGACCCGGTGCAGCGCCTCGTCCAGGTCGATCAGACCCTCGTCGACGAGTTGGCCGGCGATGACGAACGCGGCGGCGGCGGTGCGCTTGCCGACCCGGGTCTGCAGCATCCAGAGCTTGCCGCGTTCGATGGTGAACTCGATGTCACAGAGGTCCTTGTAGTGCTCCTCCAGCCGGGCCATGATGCCGAGCAGCTCGTCGTAGGAGGCCTTGTCGAGCTGTTCCAACTCCTGGAGCGGCACTGTGTTGCGGATGCCCGCGACGACGTCCTCGCCCTGGGCGTTGGCCAGGTAGTCGCCGTAGATGCCCTGCGCGCCACTGGCCGGGTCCCGGGTGAACGCCACACCGGTGCCGGAGTCCGGGCCAAGGTTGCCGAAGACCATCGTCACCACGTTGACAGCGGTACCGAGGTCGGCCGGGATCCGCTCCTGGCGACGGTAGAGCACGGCGCGCTCGGCGTTCCACGACTCGAAGACCGCCCGGATGGCGAGGTCGAGCTGTTCGCGCGGCTGCTGCGGGAACTCCCGACCGGTGTGCTTCAAGAAGATCTTCTTGTACGCGTCGACCAGCCCACGCAGGTCGTCGGCGTCCAGGTCCAGGTCGTTGTGGGTGCCCTTGGCGTTCTTGATCTCGTCCAGCGCGTGCTCGAACTCCTCGCCCGGCACCTCGCAGACGGTCTTGCCGAACATCTGGATGAGGCGGCGGTAGGAGTCCCAGGCGAATCTGTCGTTCTGTCCGGCCTGCGCGGAGAGGCCGACCACGCTCTGGTCGTTGAGACCGACGTTGAGGACGGTCTCCATCATGCCGGGCATGGAGAACTTGGCGCCGGAGCGGACCGACACCAGCAGGGGGTCCTGCGGGTCGCCGAGGCGCTTGCCCATCGCGCGCTCGAGCGACTCCAGGTGCGCCTCGATCTGCCCGGCGAGCCCGTCCGGCTCCTGTCCCGTGGCGAGGTACGCCTGGCAGGCCTCGGTGGTGATGGTGAAGCCCGGCGGAACGGGCAGGCCGAGGTTGGTCATCTCGGCGAGGTTGGCGCCCTTGCCCCCGAGCAGGTCCTTGAGATCCTTGTTGCCCTCGGAGAAGTCGTAGACGTACTTGTGATCGACGGTCTCTTGCGCTGCCACCAGAGCCTCCACAACACACGCGCCGGATTGACACTTAACGAAGGTTCAGTTTTCTTCTTCCCCGGGACGGACCGCCGGTAATCCCGGGGTCGACGTCGATCGGTGGGCGAAGGTTAAGCGAACATCGAGCAACCTGGGACCGTTCGGTGACAATTGGCACAGCCATCACGACTATCCGTGTTCGTACCCTTTTCTGGGAACGCTTCCATGCGCACCAACACGCATCCCGACCGAGCGTCGTACGCTGGATGGCACGCCAACCGGTGAACCTCACTTTTGCCATAACCGACGCGAATACACCCCCGGAGTCGCCGCCGTGTCGACCATCCCCTCCCCCGGCCCCGCCACCACCCCCGCGCCGCTGTCGGCGGAGGAGCCGGGCGCGGCGACGCTGGCACGCACAGCCGAGCAGGCCGCGGGCACCTTGCTCGCCCCGGCGGCCCCGCACCGGTTGGCCGACGTCGTTCCCGCCCCCCAGCAGGTCCAGCCGGACCCGACCGCAGACTGGACGCTGCCGGCCGAAGCGGTCATCGTGGCCAGCTCCGACCCCGCCGCGCTGGCGGTCGCCGAACAGCTCGCCGGGCTGCTGCGCCCGGCCACCGGTTACCCGCTGCCGGTCACCGACGCCGCCGCGCCGGCACCCGTCGACGGCATCGCGCTGGTGCTCGACGAGACCACCGCCGACCTGGGCGCGGAGGGCTACCGACTCGACGTCACCACCAATGGGGTACGCGTCACCGCCGTCACCGCCGCCGGCCTCTTCCACGGCGTGCAGACGCTGCGCCAACTGCTGCCGGCGACCATCGAGAGCCCGACCCCGGTCACCGAACGGTGGACGCTGCCCGGCGGCACCATCACCGACGTGCCCCGGTTCCCGTACCGGGGGGCGATGCTCGACGTCGCCCGGCACTTCTTCGCCGTCGAGGACGTCCTGCGGGTGGTCGACCACCTGGCCCGTTACAAGCTCAACCACCTGCACCTGCACCTCACCGACGACCAGGGCTGGCGGATCGCCGTCGACTCCTGGCCGAAGCTGACCACCGTCGGCGGGGCGACCGCTGTCGGTGGCGGTCCCGGCGGGTTCTACACGAAGGCCGACTACACGCGGATCGTCTCCTACGCCGCCGCCCGGCACATCACCGTCGTCCCGGAGATCGACCTCCCCGGGCACACCAACTCGGCGCTGGTCGCCTACCCGGAGCTGGCACCGGACAAGATCGCACCGCAGCCGTACACCGGCACCGAGGTGGGTTTCAGCTACGTCGACCCGGCCGACGACCGGACGTACGACTTCATCGCGGACGTGCTGGGCGAACTGGCCGCGATCACACCCGGGCCCTGGCTGCACATCGGCGGCGACGAGGCGTTCAAGGTGAAGGGCGAGGTCTACACCGGTTTCGTCGAGCGGGTCCAACGCATCGTCGCCGGCCTCGGCAAGACCGTCGTCGGCTGGCACCAGCTCGCGCCGGCCGCCCACGTCGACGGGCGGGTCCTGCAGTGGTGGGGCACGAACGGCGAAGACCCCACCACGGTCGAGGCCGTACGCCAGGGCGCCCGACTGATTGTCTCCCCCGGAAACCACGCCTACCTGGACATGAAGTACGCCCCGGACACCCCGATCGGGCACGACTGGGCCGGCCTGATCGACGTGCGGAAGGCGTACGACTGGGATCCGGGCACGCACGTCGCCGAGGTGCCCTCCACGGCGGTCATCGGTGTGGAGGCCCCGCTCTGGACCGAGTCGGTCACCTCACTGGCCGACATCGAGTTCCTGCTCCTCCCCCGACTCCCCGCCATCGCCGAGCTGGGCTGGTCGCCCCGGGAGACCCACGACTGGGCCGGTTTCCGCGACCGCCTGGCCGGCCACGGCCCACGGTGGGACGCCGCCGGGATCGCCTTCCACCGCGCGCCCGAGATCCCCTGGCCGAGCGGACCGACCATCCCCGCACAGCGCGACCCGGCCGTCCCCAACCAGGGCGACGCGACCCGAGAGGGCGTCAACCCGACATAGCGCACCAGGTCACCCCACATCGCCGGCCCGGCGTGGGTCACCCCACGCCGGATGTCCGTTATCGGGCGTAACGCCCCGTGGCCGGGGCCACCCGGATCGCGGAATCGTCGGCCGGCCGGGGTCGTTATACCTGGCACGCCACCGCGACTGACG
>NZ_JBSFBM010000193.1:0-12986 GCF_053592955.1 Micromonospora sp. NPDC002411
AACCGCAACGCCGCCGGGCGTCGTCCGGGCCCGCCGCAGGCCGGCCAGGTCTTATGAAACAGGCCCTAGCAGTTGGCGGCCGACCACGCAGCGGTTGGTGAACTTCTGGCATCTTCTGTGAAACCGGCCACGGGACCGAGGCGGAAATGCCTGCGGGATCCGCACGGCGTAGCCTGGGAACCGTCCAGTTCGCGCTCCCTAACCGGGCGCGAGGGACGCACCGCGTGCCACACAAACCCGCGTGAAAGAGGCGATTACCGGCCGTGTCGACCCAGCAGACTTCGCAGGAGAACCCACTAGCGGGTTTCGGCCCGAATGAGTGGATCGTCGAGGAGATGTACCAGCGCTACCTCGCCGACCCAACGAGCGTCGATTCGGCCTGGCACGACTTCTTCGCCGACTACCGACCGGCGCCCGGAGCGGCCACCCCGCGTGGGGCCGAGTCGTCGGACAAGCCAGCCGCCGCTCCCGAGCCGGACGGCCAGCCCGAGGCTGCCGCCAAGGTGACTCAGTCGAGCACCACGGCGAAGCCGGCGAGCGCGCCGGCCGACGCGAAGCCGGCCGCCGCCCAGTCGGCACCGGCCAAGCCCGCCGCGACCAAGGCCGCGCCGGAGAAGGCCGCACCGGCCAAGCCGGCCGCCAAGGCCGCCGCGCCGACCGCTGACGGTCCGCAGACCACGCCGCTGCGTGGCGTCGCCGCGAAGATCGTCCAGAACATGGACGCCTCGCTGAGCGTGCCCACCGCGACCAGCGTCCGCGCGGTCCCGGCGAAGCTGCTGGTCGACAACCGCATCGTGATCAACAACCACCTCGCCCGGGGGCGCGGTGGCAAGGTCAGCTTCACCCACCTGGTCGGCTACGCGATGGTCCGGGCGCTGGTCCAGCACCCGGAGATGAACAACTCCTTCGCCGAGGCCAACGGC
This sequence comes from Micromonospora sp. NPDC002411, assembly GCF_053592955.1. Classification (NCBI taxonomy): domain Bacteria; kingdom Bacillati; phylum Actinomycetota; class Actinomycetes; order Micromonosporales; family Micromonosporaceae; genus Micromonospora; species Micromonospora sp. NPDC002411. The sequence continues at coordinate 924 of NZ_JBSFBM010000193.1, forward strand.
AAGCCGGCGGTGGTCCGCCCGGCACACGTCAACCTCGGCATCGCGATCGACCTGGCCAAGCCGGACGGCAGCCGAAACCTGGTGGTCCCCTCCATCAAGGGCTGCGAGCAGATGGACTTCCGGCAGTTCTGGCAGGCGTACGAGGACGTGGTCCGACGGGCGCGGCGCAACGAGCTGACCATGGAGGACTACTCCGGCACCACGATCTCGCTGACCAACCCGGGCGGCATCGGCACCGTGCACTCGATGCCGCGGCTCATGCAGGGGCAGAGCGCGATCATCGGCGTCGGCGCGATGGAGTACCCGGCCCCCTACCAGGGCATGTCCGAGGCCACCCTGGCCGAGCTGGCCGTCAGCAAGATCATCACGCTGACCAGCACGTACGACCACCGGATCATCCAGGGCGCGCAGTCCGGCGAGTTCCTCAAGGTCATGCACGAGCTGATCCTGGGTGAGCACGGCTTCTACGACCAGATCTTCACCGCGCTGCGCATCCCGTACGAGCCGGTGCGCTGGATGCGCGACGTGGCGGTCAGCTCCGAGGGGCAGATCAACAAGACCGCCCGGGTGCACGAGCTGATCCACGCGTACCGGGTGCGCGGTCACCTGATGGCCGACACCGACCCACTCGAGTTCAAGATCCGCAAGCACCCCGACCTGGACGTCCTCCAGCACGGGCTGACCCTGTGGGACCTGGACCGGGAGTTCCCGGTCAACGGCTTCGCCGGCCGCCAGCGGATGAAGCTGCGCGAGATTCTCGGGGTGCTGCGCGACTCGTACTGCCGCCGGGTCGGCATCGAGTACATGCACATCCAGGACCCGGAGGAGCGGCGCTGGGTCCAAGAGCGCATCGAGCGCAAGTACGAGAAGCCGTCGGCAGACGAGCAGAAGCACGTGCTCAACCGGCTCAACGCCGCCGAGGCGTTCGAGACCTTCCTGCAGACCAAGTACGTGGGCCAGAAGCGCTTCTCGCTGGAGGGTGGCGAGTCGCTGATCCCACTGCTCGGTGAGGTCCTGGAGTCCTCCGCCGAGAACGGCCTGGACGAGGTCGTCATCGGCATGGCCCACCGGGGTCGGCTCAACGTGCTGGCCAACATCGTCGGCAAGCCGTACGAGAAGATCTTCTCGGAGTTCGAGGGTCACCTGGACCCGCGCTCGACGCAGGGCTCCGGCGACGTGAAGTACCACCTGGGCCAGAACGGCAAGTTCACCACCCCCGACGGCGAGCACGCGGTCAAGGTGTCGGTGGTGGCCAACCCGTCGCACCTGGAGGCCGTCGACCCGGTGCTGGAGGGCATCGTCCGGGCCAAGCAGGACCGGATCGACCTCAAGCTGGAGGGCTACACGGTGCTGCCGCTGGCGGTGCACGGAGACGCCGCGTTCGCCGGGCAGGGTGTGGTCGCCGAGACCCTCAACCTGTCGCAGCTGCGCGGTTACCGCACCGGTGGCACCGTGCACGTGGTGGTCAACAACCAGGTCGGCTTCACCACCGCCCCGGAATACAGCCGGTCCAGCCTCTACAGCACCGACGTGGCCCGGATGATCCAGGCGCCGATCTTCCACGTCAACGGCGACGACCCCGAGGCCGTGGTCCGGGTTGCCCGGCTGGCCTTCGAATACCGGCAGACGTTCAACAAGGACGTCGTGATCGACATGGTCTGCTACCGCCGGCGCGGGCACAACGAGGGCGACGACCCGTCGATGTCCAACCCGCAGATGTACAAGATCATCGACTCGAAGCGTTCGGTCCGCAAGCTCTACACCGAGGAGCTGATCGGTCGCGGCGACATCACCGTGGAGGACGCGGAGGAGCTGCTCCGCGACTACCAGGCGCAGCTGGAGAAGGTCTTCAAGGCCACCCGGGACGCCGCCTCGGCACCACGCCAGCTCAACCGGCCGCGCCGCGAGGAGGAGCCGGAGCCGCAGGTCGACACGGCCACCGACGCGTCGGTGGTGAAGGCCATCGGCGAGGCGCACATCAACCTGCCGGAGGGCTTCACCCCGCACAAGCGGATCCAGCAACTGCTCGACCGGCGGGCCAAGATGTCCGTCGAGGGCAACATCGACTGGGGCTACGGCGAGATCATCGCGTTCGGGTCGCTGCTGCACGACGGGATCACCGTCCGGCTCGCCGGTCAGGACTCACGTCGCGGCACGTTCGTCCAGCGGCACGCCTCGGTGGTCGACTCCCGCACCGGGGACGACTACCTGCCGCTGAAGTCGCTCACCGGCGACGGTGAGCGCTCCCGGTTCTTCGTGCACGACTCGCTGCTCAGCGAGTACGCGGCGATGGGCTTCGAGTACGGCTACTCGGTGGAGAACATCAACGCCCTCGTCGCCTGGGAGGCCCAGTTCGGCGACTTCGTCAACGGCGCCCAGTCGGTGATCGACGAGTTCATCTCCTCGGGTGAGGTGAAGTGGGGCCAGCGCTCCGCCGTCACCCTGCTGCTGCCGCACGGCCACGAGGGCCAGGGCCCGGACCACACCTCCGGGCGGCCGGAGCGGTTCCTGCAGATGTGCGCCGAGGACAACATGCGGGTGGCCATCCCGACCACCCCGGCGAACTACTTCCACCTGCTGCGCCGCCAGGCCCTGTCACCCAAGCGCAAGCCGCTGGTGGTGTTCACGCCGAAGTCGCTGCTGCGGCACAAGCTCTGCGTCTCCTCGGTGGAGGACTTCACCACCGGCACCTTCCAGCCGGTGCTGCGGGACACCGCCGCTCCGGCACCGGAGGCGGTGAAGCGGGTGCTGCTCTGCTCGGGCAAGGTCTACTACGACCTGTTCCAGGCCCGGCAGGAGCGCGGCGTCACCGACACGGCGATCCTCCGGATCGAGCAGCTGTACCCGCTGCCGGTGGAGGAGATCCGGGCTGCGCTGGCGCAGTACCCGAACGCGGAGGACTTCGCCTGGGTGCAGGAGGAGCCGGCCAACCAGGGTGCCTGGTCGTTCGTCGCGCTCAACCTGCTGGAGCACCTGACCGACGTGCGCCTGCGGCGGATCTCCCGCCCGGCCGCGGCCGCCCCGGCGGTCGGCTCGGCCAAGACCCACGAGGTCGAGCAGACCGCGCTGATCGAGGCGGCTCTCCCCCGCCCGTGACCTGACCGCACCACGCGAGCCGGGGCAGGGCCGTTTCCACGGTCCTGCCCCGGCTCGCGTCGGTCCACCCGCCCGGCCAATGCCGGGCCGAGCACGAGGACGCACCCATGTACTTCACCGACCGTGGCATCGAGGAACTGGTCGAGCGCCGAGGCGACGAGCAGGTGACCCTGGAGTGGCTCGGCGAACGCCTGCGCGATTTCGTCGACCTCAACCCCGACTTCGAAACCCCCATCGAGCGGCTGGCCACGTACCTGGCCCGCCTGGACGATCCCGACGACGACGACGCATGATTCCGTTCCGCCCCCGGTGATCAAGAGCTTTCGGTCACCATGGGGGCCGGAACTGACGCGAACGTCTTGATCACCGAGTGTGGGGTGGGGGTGGGGTTGTGGCTCGGAGTGTTTACCTGACCAGCGTCGGTTCTGGTGGGGGGAAGTCGACTGTCGCCCTCGGGCTGGCAGAGCTGTTGTCGCGGCAGGTGGGGCGGATCGGCGTCTTTCGGCCACTGGTGGCCTCCAGCGGCGCGGACCCGATCCTCGCCCTGCTCAGCGAGCGGTACCGGGTCGAGGTGCCCCTCGCCGAACTGGCCGGGGCCACGTACGCCGAGGCGGCGACGCTGGTCGCCGACGGCCGGCGTGAGGAACTGATCTCCGCCGTCGTCGAGCGGTACCGGGCGGTGGAGCGGCAGTGCCCGGCGGTCGTCGTGGTGGGCAGCGACTTCGACGACCCGGGCGACCCGGCCCACCCTCGGGAGCTGGCCTTCAACGCCCGGCTGGCCATCGAGTTCGGCAGTGTCGTGGTGCCGGTGGTGGACGGCTTCGGACAGGAGCCGGCCGCCGTGGCGGCGGCGGTGCGGGGGGCGTACCACGACCTGGCCGACCTGGGCGCGACGGTGCTCGCGGTGATCGCCAACCGGGTGACCGAGCCGATGACGTTGCCGGACCTGCCGGTCCCCGCGTACGCCATCCCGGAGGTGCCGAGCGTGTCGGCGCCGACGGTGGCCGAGGTGGCGGCGGCGCTCGGCGCCACACTGCTGGCCGGGGACGACGCCGCCCTCGGCCGGGACGTGCTGGACTTCGTGGTCGGTGCCGCGCACGTACCGACCCTGCTGGACCACCTCACCGAAGGCGCCCTGGTAATCACCCCCGGGGACCGGGCCGACCTGCTTGTCGCCGCGAGCGCCGCGCACGTGGCCGGGCAGGTGTCGGTTGCCGGGCTGGTACTCACCCTCGGCGAGCAGCCCGATCCCCGGGTCATGCGCTTGGTGGAGGGCCTGAACACCGGGTTGGCGGTGCTCTCCGTGGGCAGCGACAGCTACGACACGGTGGCCGCGTCCAGCCGGATCGAGGGTCGGCCCAGCGCGGCCAACCCGCGCAAGGTGGAGGCGGCGCTGGGCGCGTTCGAGCGCTGCGTCGACACCGACGACCTGGCCCGCCGACTGCGGGTCAGCCGCTCGGCGCGGGTCACCCCCCTGATGTTCGAGAACGAGCTGATCGACCGGGCCCGTTCGCACCGTCGGCACCTGGTGCTGCCGGAGGGCGCCGAGGACCGGATCCTGCGGGCGGCGGAGATCCTGCTGCGGCGTGGCGTGGCCGAGCTGACCCTGCTGGGCCGGCCGGACGACATCGCCCGCCGGACCCGTGAGCTGGGCATCGACCTCGGCGACGCGAACGTGGTCGACCCCGTCACCAGCGGCTGGCGGGACGAATTCGCTGTCGAGTACGCGCGGCTGCGCGCGCACCGGGGCGTGACCGCCGAGCTGGCGCACGACATCGTGGCGCAACCCAACTACTTCGGCACGCTGATGGTGGCGACCGGACGAGCCGACGGAATGGTCTCCGGCGCCACGCACACCACCGCCGCGACCATCCGACCGGCGTTCGAGATCATCCGTACCGTGCCAGAGGTCTCGGTGGCCTCCAGCGTCTTCTTCATGCTGCTCGCGGACCGGGTGCTGGTCTACGGCGACTGTGCCGTCAACCGCGACCCGGACGCCGCGCAGCTCGCCGACATCGCGATCTCGTCGGCCGACACCGCCGCCCGGTTCGGCATCGAACCCCGCGTGGCCATGCTGTCGTACTCCACCGGCAGCTCCGGCGCCGGTGAGGACGTGGAGAAGGTCGCCGCGGCGACCGCCCTGGTCCGGGAACGTCGGCCCGACCTGCTGGTCGAGGGGCCGATCCAGTACGACGCGGCGATCGACCCGGCGGTGGCGGCGACGAAGCTGCCGGGCAGCCCGGTCGCCGGTCACGCCACGGTCTTCATCTTCCCGGACCTGAACACCGGCAACAACACGTACAAGGCCGTCCAGCGCTCCGCGGGGGCGGTCGCCGTGGGCCCGGTGATGCAGGGCCTACGGCGGCCGGTGAACGACCTGTCCCGGGGCGCGGGAGTGCCGGACATCGTCAACACGGTGGCGATCACGGCCATCCAGGCGGCCACCGAGGAGGCGTCGTGAGTCAGGTGCTGGTGCTCAACTGCGGGTCGTCGTCGGTCAAGTGGCGACGCTACGACGGTGACCGGGCCCTCGACCACGGCACCGTCGAGCGGGTCGGTGAACCCGGTGGCGGCCCGGCGGACCACGCCACCGCCGTCCGGCAGATCCTCGACGGCCTCGACCTCAACGGGCTGGCCGCGGTCGGGCACCGGGTGGTGCACGGCGGCCGGAAGTTCAGCGCCCCGGTGCTGGTCGACGACGCGGTCCTGGCGGCAATCAGGGACCTGGTGCCGCTCGCCCCGCTGCACAACCCGGCGAACCTGGCGGGCGTCGAGGTGGCCCGGGCGGCATTGCCGGACATCCCGCAGGTCGCCGTCTTCGACACCGCGTTCCACCACACCCTGCCGGAGGCCGTCGCGACGTACGCGATCGACCGGGACGTCGCCGAGCGGTACGACATCCGCCGGTACGGCTTCCACGGCACCTCGCACGCGTACGTGTCCCGCCGCACCGCCGAACTGCTGGGCCGCCCTTACGACGAACTGAACACGATCACCCTGCACCTGGGCAACGGGGCCAGCGCCTGCGCGGTGGCGAACGGTCGCAGCGTCGCCACCTCGATGGGCATGTCGCCCCTCCAGGGGCTGGTGATGGGCACCCGCAGCGGCGACCTGGACCCGACCGTGATCTTCCACCTGCGCCGGGAGGGTGGGTTGTCGGTCGACGAGATCGACGACCTGCTCAACCACCGCAGCGGCCTGCTCGGGCTGACCGGCGTCAACGACATGCGCGAGGTGCTCCAACGCCGGGCGGCCGGCGACCCGGCGGCGACATTGGCGTTCGACGTGTACTGCCGGCGCATCACCGGCTACGTCGGGGCGTACTACGCCCTGCTCGGCCGCGTCGACGCGATCGCCTTCACCGCTGGGGTGGGCGAGCACGCCGCGCCGGTGCGGGCCGCCGCGCTGGCCGGCCTGGAACGGCTCGGCATCAGCGTCGACGACACCCGCAACGACGGCGAGGGCGACCGGGTGATCTCACCCGACGAGGCCGAGGTGAGCGTCTGCGTCATCCGCACCGACGAGGAGCGGGAGATCGCCCGGCAGACCCGGGATGTGGTGGAGGGCAACTGACCAGGTCAGTTGCGCTTCGATCAGCTCAGCGCGAACCAGGCGACGACAGCCACCACCAGCACGACGACCACCGCGCCCACGATCAGGGGAAGGCGGGACGGGGCGTCCGTCGGCGCTGCGGCCTCCGGCGTCTGGGAGAAGGCACGGAACGCCTCGGTGTTGCCGCTGGGGTCGGTGTAGTTCTCAGCCATGCCGGTGACCCTAGCGAAGCTGGTCACGCCGCACCGTCCCCGGTCCGCGTCGTCCCAAGCTGGACCCGGCCGGCCGACGTGACCCGACCGGGTGGCGGGTACAGCCGGGCCGGACGGTGGGGTGGCTACGCCCGCCCAGGCACCTACCGTGGAACGATGGGGGCGGGGCGGCTGATCGCCGTGCTGATGACGGCGTTGTTGGCGGGTTGCGCGTCGGCGACACCCGAGGCCGACCAGGGCGACGCGCCAGCGTCAGCGCGTCGAGCGCCCGAGGGGTCGTACACCGTCGGCGTGCGTACGCTCACCCTCGATCCGCGCTCGGCACGCCCACTACCGGTGACCATCTGGTATCCGGTGTCGACCGACGGGGTGGCGGCCGGACGGTTCCCGGTGGTGATCTACAGCCACGGGCTGCACAGCCGACCCGATCTGCACGCCGGGCTGACCACCCGCTGGGCGGCGGCCGGGTTCGTGGTCGCCGCGCCCGCGTACCCGCACACCCGGCAGGGTGCCGCCCAGTTCAGCAGGGCCGACGTCCGCAACCAGCCCGCCGACGCCTGGCGGTTGGTCCGGCACCTGGGCCGTCTCGACCGGCGTCGCGACGACCCGCTCGCCGGGCACCTGGACCTGACGGCGGTGGCCGCCGCCGGGCACTCGGCAGGTGGCTTCACCACCTCCGGGATGTTCAGCGAGGGGCATCCGGCCCGGTTACGCGCGGGGATCGTCATCGCCGGCGGTGGGCTGCCCGGCAGCTTCGCGGGGCTGGCCGCGCCGGTGCTCTTCGTGCACGGCACCGCCGACGCGGTGGTGCCCCTGACGGTCGGCCGGGCAGCGTACGGGCGCACCCGAGGGCCGGCCGCGTTCCTCAGCCTGCTGGGGCAGGACCACGGCGCGTACCTGACGCCGGGCCACCCAGGGTTCGCCACTGTCGTCGCCACCACCACCGACTTCCTCCGCTGGACCCTCTACGGCGACCGGGCCGCCGGTGCGCGGCTGCCCGCCGTCGCCCGCTCCCCCCTGACCCGCTACGAGTCCCGCCCCGCCCCGTGAGACCGCCGACGCCGGACGCCCGATGCGTGGACGGACCTACCAGCGCACCCGCCGGTACGGTGGCCCGGTGCACGGGCTGACGCGCCGCCAGTTGGCGAGCATCGCCGAGGTGGTCGGGGTGGCCGGGGCAGCCGGCATCCCGGTGTGGCTGCGGGGCGGCTGGGCGATGGACTTCCAGCTCGGCGCGGTGACCCGTCCGCATGTCGACGTCGACTGGTACTGCTGGCACGAGGACGCGAACCGACTGGCGACTCTGCTGCTGGCCCGTGACTGGCGGCTCGACCCGCGAATGCCGGTGACGACGCAACTCGACCTGTTCACTGCCGACGTGGAAGCCAGCTTCGCGTATCTGGGTCGGGACAGCGACGGTCGACCGACAGTGGGTGGCGGACCGTGGGTCGGCACGCCACTCCCGGCCGGAATGCTGGACGCGCCACCCGGTCGGATCGGCGCGCTCACCGTGCCGACGATCTCGGTGGCAGCTCAGATCGAGTTCAAGCAGATGTACCCGGTCTGGATGCCGGAACGTCCCCGCCGATCGAAGGACGCGGACGATCTGGCCCTGCTGCGTGCCGTTTCTGGTCGATCAGGTCCTCGTACACCCCGACCTTGAAGGTGATCAGGTCCAGGCACTGGGCGAGCCGGCCGAGCTGGGCGGTGACGCGTCCGTGGTGCTCCTGAAGGAGCGCGAGACGTTCCTCCTCGTTGCCCGCGCCCTCACGAACAAGGTCGGCATAGCGGCGGAGCGCGGGCAGAGGCATGCCGGAGGCGCGAAGAATGATGCAGACGGTCAGCCAGTCGACGTCGTCCTGGCTGTAGCTACGACGCCCACCAGCACCACGACGGATCGGGCTGACGAAGACACCCTGCTGCTCGTAGAAGCGGAGCGCGTGCACGCTCAGACCGGTGCGCTCGGCGACCTGCCCGATGCTCAGACTCGCGGTGACGTCAGCCATGCCGAGCAGGGTAACGAGGGTTGACCTAGAGCCGACTCCAGCTCCTAGGGTGCCACGTGATCGTCACTGAAGCGCCAAAGGAGCATCGACATGCGTTATCGCACTCTCGGCGGCACCGGCATCGACGTGAGCACCCACTGCCTCGGGACCATGATGTTCGGTGCCGTCGGCAACCCCGACCACGACGACTGTGTCCGCATCATCCACACCGCGCTCGACCAGGGCATCAACGTCGTCGACACCGCCGACATGTACGGCCGGGGAGAGTCCGAGGAGATCGTGGGCAAGGCGCTGCGCGGGCGCCGGGACGACGTCGTGCTCGCCACCAAGGTGCATTTTCCGATGGGAGAGGGCCCCAACCAGGGTGGCAACTCCCGGCGTTGGATCCTCAAGGCGGTCGAGGGGAGCCTCCGGCGGTTGGACACCGACTGGATCGACCTGTACCAGGTCCACCGTCCCGACCCCTCGACCGACATCGAGGAGACGCTCTCGGTGCTCACCGACCTCGTACGCGAGGGAAAGATCCGCGCTTTCGGTTGCTCGACCTTCCCGGCCGAGGAGATCGTCGAGGCACACCAGGTCTCCGAGCGTCGCGGTCTCGGGCGCCTGCGCAGCGAGCAGCCCCCGTACTCGATCCTGGCCCGGGGGGTCGAGGCCTCGACCCTGCCGGTCTGCCAGCGTTACGGCATGGGAGTGCTGGTCTGGAGCCCCCTCGCCTTCGGGTTTCTCAGCGGCAGGTACCGCAAGAACCAGCCCGTCGACCTCTCGACCGGGCGTGCCGTGCTCCGGCCGGCACAGTTCGATCCCACGATCGCCGAGAACGCCGCCAAGCTCGACATCGTCGAGCAGCTCGTCGACCTGGCGGCGAGCATCGGCTGCACGCTCCCCCAGCTCGCCATCGCCTTCACCGTGGCTCACCCGGCCGTCACGTCGGCGATCATCGGGCCGCGCACCCTGCCGCAGCTGGAGGACCTGCTCAAGGGCGCCACGCTCACCCTGGACGACGCGACCCTGGACCGGATCGACGAGATCGTGCCGCCGGGGACGAACCGGTACAACCCCAACGCCGCCTTCCCCCCACGCGCGCTGACCGATACGGCCATGAGACGGCGTCCCCTCACCGAACGGGCGGCAGCCTGACGCGCGGTGATCGGGCGGGCACACCCTGCCCAAGCCCTCCGGGCGGCACCGCCGGACAGGGCACAATTGAGTTCATGCCCCGTCGCGTGACTCCCGCATTGATGGCCAGCGCCGTGCTCATCGCCGGCCTGATCGGCTGCTCAGCGGACACCCGCCCGAGTGCCGGCGGGCAGACGCCGCCGGCCGAGCCGAAACCCGTCGCCACGCCGACGCCGCAGGTAGCCGCCGGGACCGCCCCGAAGAACACCTTCGCGGTCGGCGTACGCCAACTGAAGCTGAACCGGGACGGCCGGGCGCTGCCGACGACGCTGTGGTACCCGGCGGCCGGGCAGTCCGGCGGCGCGGCCAAGCGGTCCGCCACGGCCGCGGAGGGCCGGTTCCCGGTGGTGATGTTCAGTCACGGGCTGGGTGGGCGGCCGGACGACTACGCCAAGCTGCTGACCCGGTGGGCGGCGGCCGGTTTCGTGGTGGCCGCGCCGACGTTCCCGCACACCTCCAAGGGCGCCGACAACAACGTCCTCGACGTGCTCAACCAGCCGGCCGACGTGTCGTACGCACTCGACCAGGTGTTGGCGCTGGACGGCACTGCCGGCGACGCGTTGCGCGGCCGGTTGGACGGCGAGCGGGTGGCCGCGGCCGGGCACTCGGCGGGCGGGGTGACCACCATCGGTCTCTTCACCGCCGGTCGGGACGAGCGACTGGACGCGGGTGTGGTGTTCGCCGGCACGGCGCTCGGGGTGGGTACGGCGTTCGCCGGTGCGGCGGCACCGCAGCTGTTCGTGCACGGCGAGTTGGACGAGGTGGTCGAGTACGCGGCGGGCAAGGCCGCCTACGACAAGGTGCCCTGGCCGAAGGCGATGCTCAGCCTGCCCAAGGGCGACCACGGGCGGGCGTTGCTCGGCGACAGCGCGACACTGCGGCTGGTCTCGGACACGTCCGTCGAGTTCCTCCGCTGGTCGCTCTACGGCGACCCGGAGGCCAAGAAGCGCATCTCCACGGACGCCACGCGCGGCGACCTGGCCACCTTCGACGACCACCTCTGACCGCCGCGCCGCGCCGCGCGCCCTCAAGATCCGCGCAACATCCGGGATGTTGCTGCCTCGGGACGCCGGGAGGCAGCAGTTTCCCCGATGTTGCGCGGATCTTGACGGGAACGTCGCAGGGCCGGGTGTCAGGCCTCGTGGTCGATGACGACCTTGCCGAAGGCGTCGCCGGAGTGCAGTCGGGCGAAGGCGTCCTCGACCCGGCTGAACGGGATGACGCTGTCCACCACCGGGCGCACCTCGTTCTCGGAGCAGAACGCCAACAGCTCGTACAGCTCGCCGGGCGTGCCCATCGAGGTGCCCAGGATCTCCAACTGCATCGCGAAGACCCGGCGCAGGTTGACCGACGGCTCGTGCCCGGCGGTCGCCCCGGAGACCACGATCCGGGCCATCGGCGCGGCCGACTTCAGTGAGTGGTCGAAGGTGGCCGCGCCGACCGTCTCGATCACCACGTCGACCCGTTCCGGCAGCCGGGCGCCGGGCTCCACGGCGGTGGCGCCGAGGGCAGAGATCCGGTCGCGCTTGGCGGCGTCGCGGCTGGTCGCGTACACCCGCTTGCCCATCGCGACGGCGAGCGCGACGGCCGCGGTGGCCACGCCACCGCCCGCGCCCTGGACCAGCACGCTGTCGGCGTCCGCGATGCGGCCCTTGGTGGTCAGCATCCGCCACGCGGTCAGCCAGGCCGTGGGCAGGCACGCCGCGTCGGTCGCCGCCATGCCGTCGGGCAGCGGGATCAGGTTCGACCGGGGTACGGCCACCCGCTCGGCGAGCGTCCCGGAGAAGTGCTCGGAGAGGATGGAAACCCCACGCGGGTCACCCGGAGTGACGACCACGGGGTACACGACCACCGGGCGGCCCTCCGGGTCCAACCCGACCGCGTCGCAGCCGAGGATCATCGGCAGCTGGGCCTCGGTGAGACCCACCCCGCGCAACGACCAGAGGTCGACCTCGCCGTCCGCGGTCCACGTCTGGCCAGTGTCGGTGTCCTTCACACAGTCGCAGCCCGCGTCGTAC
>NZ_JBSFBM010000194.1:0-12966 GCF_053592955.1 Micromonospora sp. NPDC002411
ACCGCTGGACGCCGGGGACATCCCGAAGTACGTCGCGCCACTGCGGATCCCACCGGCCATGCCGGCGGTGGCGACCGGGCCCGAGCGGGACGAGTACGTGATCGCGGTCCGACAGTTCCGCCAGCAGATCCTGCCGCGCCCCTGGCCGCGTACCACCGTGTGGGGTTACGGCTCCACCGCGCACGCCGGCAGCTTCGGTTGTCCGGCGCCCACGATCATGGCGCGGGTGGGTCGACCCGTGCGGGTGACCTGGGTCAACCAGCTCGTCGACGATCGGGGCGACCACCTGCCGCACCTGCTGCCGGTGGACCCCACACTGCACTGGGCCAACCCCGCCGGCGGCGTCGCGCACCGGGACCGCCACGGACGCCCAGACGGCAGCCCGCAGGGGTACCGCGGGCCGGTGCCGCAGGTGGTGCACCTGCACGGCGCGCACAGCGCGCAGGAGAGCGACGGGCATTCCGAGGCGTGGTACCTGCCGGCGGCCCGCGACGTGCCTCCCGACTTCGCCCTGACCGGCGGCGCGTACGCCGAGTTCCGGTCCCGGTTCGCCGAGCGGTACGGCCTGCGCTGGGCCCCGGGCTCGGCGACCTTCGAGTACGACAACGACCAGCGGCCCTGCACCCTCTGGTACCACGACCACACGCTGGGGCTCACCCGCGAGAACGTCTACGCCGGGCCGGCCGGGTTCTACCTGCTCGGCGGGGACGACCTGCCCGACGGGGCGCTGCCCGGCCCGGCGCCGGAGCGCGACGACCCGCCGAACACCGCGTACCACGACATTCCGCTGATGATCCAGGACCGCAGCTTCACCGCCGACGGCGACCTCTTCTATCCCGGCGGCTACTCGTCGCACCCCGACGGGCCGGTCTGGGTGCCCGGGTTCTCCGGCTCCACCATGGTGGTCAACGGCCGTACCTGGCCCACGCTCACCGTGCAGCGACGGCGGTACCGGTTCCGGTTGCTCAACGGCTGCAACAGCCGCTTCCTGCTGCTCAGCGTGACCGCGAACGCCACCGCGCGGCCAGCCCGCCCGGTGCTGCCGGTCTGGCAGATCGGCAGCGACGGCGGTCTCCTCCCGGAGCCGGTGCCGCACGAACGCGTGGCGCTCGGCCCCGCCCAGCGGGTCGACGCGATCGTCGACTTCACCGACGTACCGGCCGGGACCGAGCTGTACCTCGTCAACGAGGGCCCCGACGGGATGTACGGCGGCGGCCGACCCGGTGTGGACTTCGCCCCGGCCGACCCGCGGACCACAGGTCAGGTGCTGCGCTTCGTGGTCACCGACGCCACCGGCGTGGACCCGAGCATGCCGCCTGAGCAGCTGCGACTGCCGTCGCACCCCAGGCTCGGCCCCGCCCAGCGCGTACGCCGGCTGTCGCTCAACGAGCGGAGATCCGGCGAGTCAACGATCATGCTGCTCGGCGTCCTCGACGAGCGCGGCCGCGGCCTACCGCTGCGCTGGAGCGATCCGCCGACCGAGCAGCCCATCCTCGGCGACACCGAGGTCTGGGAGGTGCGCAACTTCACCCGGCACGTACACCCGGTCCACCTGCACCAGGTCCAGTTCGAGCTGCTCGGCCGTGGGCACTCGGGCAGCGTACGACCCGAACCGGGGGACCAGGGGTGGATGGACACGGCGCTCGCGTACCCGTGGGAGGTGACCCGGATCAAGGCGCGCTTCGACCGGCCCGGCCGGTACGCCTGGCACTGTCACCTCCTCGAGCACGAGGACAACGAGATGATGCGACCGCTGAACGTGCTGCCGCGCGGTGCCGCGGCGGCGGGCGACGGTGGCGTGGCGAGCGCGCCGGTCGGGCCCGGATCGGCATCGACACCTACCGGTTAGGTCCCTTTCCGCAGGTCGGCTAAGGTTAGGCGAACCTAAGCCCGATCGTGCAGGAGATTCGTGACCGCCCTCGCCAGCCGGCCGACCCGGAGTCGGGCCAGCACTCGTACCGGGCGTCGGGTGGCCGTCACCGCCGGGGCCGCGCTGGTCCTGTTGCTCACCGTGCTGGCCAGTTTCGCGTTCGGCAGTCGGCAACTCGGCATCGACCAGGTCTGGCACGCCCTCGTCGCACCGGACGGTGGAGACGCCAGCACCATCGTCCGTGAGCTGCGGATGCCGCGTACCGCCCTCGGCCTCGCCGTCGGGCTCGCGCTCGCCGTCGCCGGCGTGCTGTTCCAGGCGCTCACCCGTAACCCCCTCGCCGAGCCCCGCATCCTCGGCATCAGCGCCGGCGCGTCGTTCGGCGTGGTCCTCGCCATCTCCGTCTTCGGCATCAGCACGCTCGCCGGGTACGTCTGGTTCGGCATCGTCGGGGCACTCGTCGCCGGGCTGCTGGTCTTCGCCATCGCCACCCGGGCCCGCGAAGGCGCCAGCCCGGTCACCCTCGCGCTGGTCGGCGCGGCGCTCGACGCCAGTCTCGCTTCCGGGGTGTACGCGCTGCTCAGCATCGACGCCCGCACCTTCGAGGAGTACCGGTTCTGGGTGGTCGGCGGGCTGTCCGGCCGGGACCTGTCAGTCACCGCGCAGGTGCTGCCCTTCGTCCTCGCCGGGCTGGTGCTGGCCGCCCTGGTGGCCCGAGGTCTGGACGCGCTGGCCCTCGGCGACGACGTCGCCCGAGGCCTCGGCCACCGGATCGGCCTGGTCCGCCTCGGCGGTGGCATCGCCGCCGTGCTGCTGACCGGGGCCGCGGTCGCCGCCGCCGGACCGGTCGCCTTCGTCGGGTTGGCGGTGCCGCACCTCGCCCGCGCACTGGTCGGCGCGGACCACCGCTGGACCCTCGCCGTCTCCGCCCTGCTCGGGCCCGCGCTGCTGCTCGGCGCCGACATCATCGGCCGGGTCGTCGCTCCACCCGGCGAGATACCGGCCGGGATCGTCACCGCCCTGATCGGCGCGCCGCTGCTGGCCGTGCTGGTCCGCCGCGCCCGGGTGGTGACCGCATGACCGTCACCTCGGCAGGGCCAGCCGGGCAGGCCCGGCTGGCCGGGCGGTCGCTGCTGCGGATCGGTCCGGTCAGTCTGCTGATCCGCCGCCGGGCGGTGCTGGTGGCCGCCGTGCTGACAGTGCTCCTCCTGCTGGCCGTCGTGCTCAGCCTCTCGCTGGGCACCCCGTACGTCGCACCGGCCGACGTGCTGCGTGCCCTCTCCGGGGGCGGCACGCCGTACGACCTCGTGGTCTTTGACCTTCGGCTGCCCCGGGTCGTGCTGGCCGCGGCGGCCGGCGCGGCCTTCGGTGTGGCTGGCACGCTCATCCAGAGCGTGGCCCGTAACCCACTCGCCAGCCCGGACGTCATCGGCATCACCCAGGGTGCCGGCCTCGCCGCGACGGTGGCCCTGACCAGCGGAATGGCAGCGGTGCTGGTCGCACCCACCGCGCTGGTGGGCGGGTTGCTCGCGGCGGCGGTGCTGTTCGCCCTCGGTGCCCGGCACGGGCTGGCCGCACAACGGTTCGTGCTCGCCGGGGTGGCGGTCGCGTTCGCCTTCCGGGCGCTCACCGAGGTCGTCATGCTCACCGCCGATCCGATCGACGGTCTCCGCGCGCAGATCTGGCTGATCGGCACCCTGGCCGGCAAGGGCTGGACCGAGGCGGCCTGGATCGCCGGCACGCTGCTGGTGCTGCTGCCGGTGCTCGCCTGGGCCGGCTGGGCGTTGAACAGCACCGCCCTGGACGACGACACCGCCCGGGGTGTCGGACTGCGCCCGGTGGCCCGCCGGATCGGCCTGGCCGGCACCGGCGTACTCGTCGCCGCGATGGTCACCGCCCAGGTCGGCGCCGTCGACTTCGTGGCCCTGGTCGCCCCCCAGGTGGCCCGCCGGTTGGTACGCGCCGAACGACCACCGCTGGTCTGCGCCGCGCTGCTCGGCGCGTTGCTGCTGGTGCTGGCCGACCTGGCCGGCCGACGCCTGTTCGCACCCACCCAACTGCCCGCCGGTGTGCTGACCGCCGCGATCGGCGGCCCGTACCTGATCTTCCTGTTGCTGCGCGGCCGGCGGCGGTCGTCGTGACGCCTCAAGGAGTCGTGTGATGCTCTCCACCCGCGACCTGGTCGCCGGCTACGACGAGCGGACGGTGCTCGACGGGCTCGACCTGGACCTGCCGACCGACGCGTTCACTGTGATCGTCGGCCCGAACGCGTGCGGCAAGTCCACCCTGCTGCGCACGATGGCCCGGCTGCTCAACCCGCGCCGGGGCACGGTGCTGCTGGACGGCACCGCGATCCGCGACCTGCCGACCCGGGAGGTGGCCCGTCGCCTCGGCGTCCTGCCGCAGAGCCCGCTGGTGCCCGAGGGCGTCACAGTGGCGGACCTGGTCGGGCGCGGCCGGCAGCCCTACCAGCGCTGGTGGCGGCAGTGGTCGTCGGAGGACGGCGCGGCGGTCGACCAGGCGATGGTCCTGGCCGACGTGAGCGACCTGGCCGACCGGCCGGTGGACAGCCTCTCCGGCGGTCAGCGGCAACGCGTCTGGATCGCCATGACGCTCGCCCAGGACACCGACGCCCTGCTGCTGGACGAGCCGACCACCTTCCTCGACCTGGCCCACCAGGTGGAGGTACTGGACCTGCTGCACCGGCTGCGCGTCGAGCGGGGCCGCACCGTCGTCGCCGTGCTGCACGACCTGAACCAGGCCGCCCGCTACGCCGACCACCTCGTCGCGATGCGCGCCGGCGCCGTGGTGGCCGCCGGACCGCCCCGGGAGATCCTCACCGCCGACCTGGTGCGTGACGTCTTCGGGTTGGCCTGCGTGGTCGTGCCCTGCCCGGTGACCGGCGCACCGCTGGTGGTGCCCGCGTACACCGGCGGCTCGATTGGCGCGTCCGCTGGCGCGGGAGACCGTGACTCGTCGACGGCGTCCGTACCGGACGCTCGATCCACCAACGGTGACGCGGCCACCCCGCTCGCCGACTCGTACCCCTCGAAAGGACTCTGATGCGTCGTCTCGTCGCCGCTCTCGCCGCGGCCGCCGCCCTCGGCGTCGGACTCACCGCCTGCGGTGAGAGCGACCCGGTCGCCGGCTCCACCGCCGGGGAGACCCGGGAGATCACCCACGCCATGGGCACCACCAAGGTCCCGGCCGAGCCCAAGCGCGTCGTCGTGCTCGACACCGACAAGATCGACACGGCGCTCTCGTTGGGCGTCACCCCGGTCGGCGCCGCCACGGCCGGTGAGGCCAAGAGCTGGCCCACGTACTTCGGCGCGGACAAGCTCGCCAGCATCAAGGAGGTCGGAGTGCTCACCGAGCCCGACCTGGAGGCGATCAACGCGCTGAAGCCGGACCTCATCCTCGGCAGCAAGTTCCGCCAGGAGAAGTTCTACGACGAGCTGGCCGCCATCGCGCCGACGGTGTTCACCGACAAGGTGGGCATCACCTGGAAGGAGAACCTCCTCCTGGACGGCAAGGCACTCGGCCGTGAGCAGCAGGCCAAGGACCTGCTCGGCGCGTACGAGAAGCGGGCCAAGGACTTCGGCGCGACCCTCGGCGACGCCGCCGCCCGCAAGGTGTCGATCGTGCGGTTCATCCCGGGCAACATCCGGGTGTACGGCCCGGACTCGTTCTCCGGCATCGTCATCGGCGACACCGGCCTCGGCCGCCCCGAGCGGCAGTTGCTCGCCAACAAGGAGGACAAGCGCTTCGACCTGGTCAGCCCCGAGCGCGTCAACGAGGTCGACGGCGACGTCATCTTCGTGACCGCGTACGGCGACAAGGCCGCAGCCGAGCAGAGCAAGGTCACCGGCGGGACTCTGTGGAAGGGCCTCAACGCCGTCAAGGCCGGCAAGGCGTACCCCGTCTCCGACGAGGTCTGGATGACCGGCATCGGCGTCGGCGCCGCCAACAAGATCCTCGACGACCTGGCCAAGTACATCCCCGCCGCCTGAGCCACGCCCGCCCCGTGCCCCTCCGGGCCCTCCGGGCCTCCCGCGGGCTCCAAGATCCGCGCAAGTTCGGGGAAACTGCTGCCTCAATTGCTGGCGAGGCAGCAGGATCCCTGAAGTTGCGCGGATCTTGCCTGTCTGGGGTGCTCAGCGGGAGCGGGACCTCAGGGCTTGACGAAGTTCGGCCAGGAAGCCGTCGAAATCCTCACGGAATCGCTTCGCGGTGACGTGGAGGACAAGCCAGTCCTCACCCAGTAGGCGGTTGAGGCGGCGTCGGTCCCGGTGGAACTGCTCGGGGTCGTCGTGCCACAAGCCGTCGTACTCGACGGCGACCTTGAGGCGTGGCCACGCAAGATCGAGTCGGGCCACGAACCTCCCGTCGCGTTCGACGACGAACTGGGTCACGGGAACCGGCACTCCGGCGAGCACGATCCGCACCCGCAACCGCGACTCCGGGGCGGATTCCGCGCCCGCGTCGGCCAGCTCGGCGACCTGCGTCATCCGTTTCCAGCCCCGCTTGCCGACCCGGGGCCTGATCGATGCACGTAGCTCAGGGATCGCCACCAGTCGGTGGTGGGCGAGGCGATCCACGATCGCGACAGCTTCCTCGGTTGGCAGCCATTGGGCCAGATCCCGGCAGGTGCGGGTTGGCGTGGTCAGCGGAATGCCGTGACGTAGCGTGATGTCGGTCGCAGCAAACTCGCCGCGGTGCACGATGAGCCCCTTGACCGGACCGAACCGCTGACCGGTAGGCACGAGCACGTCAAGTGGCTCGTGACTGACCACCGACGGCGCGTCGTAGAGTGCCGCAGCACTGCGACCCGCGACCACCACACCTGCTGGCAGAACCCACTGCGCCACGGCGGCGCAGCGAACGCGATGAGTGATCGCAAGCCCGGCATCCGCGTAGACGTCTCGGAACAGGGGGCGCCATGCCGCGCTTCGCAGCTCCGTCCGAGTGAGCAGGCCTTCGGTGACGACGTCGGAGCCGCGAAACACGCGTCCCTGCAAACTCGCCGGCCGTCGAGGGGGAACAGGCATGACGAAACCTTGACCGACGGAGGTGCTCGCTTGCAGTCCCTGTGGATAACCCCAATAGGTGCCCGAACGCCATGATCCGCGCACCTTCGGTGATACTGCTGCCTCTTCGCGACAGGAGGCAGCAGTATCACCGAAGGTGCGCGGATCTTGGGCGGTGAATAGGGGTGGGTGGATTGGTGGTTAGGCGGCGGTGGACCAGATGGCGCGGAAGGCGGCTGCTTCGCCGGACAGCCATCGCTCGATCTGGTCGGGCTTGGCGTCGGTGGGCATGTGGTGGGCCTGGCCGCGACGAACGTCGACCAGGACCGGCTCGGCGTGCGGGAGCACCGCGTCCATGTGGCGGGCCATCAGGTGCAGGGTGGCGAGCACCGACTCCTCGCTCGGTGGAGTCTCGTCGAAGTGCAGGCGGATGGCTTCGGCGCGACCGTCGGAGTGGCGTACCCCGAAATGGGGGTTGATCTTGACGGGTAGGTCACCCAGCATGGCCAGGGCGTCGCGGGTCTGGGCGAGGTCGACGGCGGCCGGCTCGCCGAGCGAGTGCAGCCAGGCCGTGGCGCCGGGAACGAGCGCCTGGTAGAGCGGGCGCCACCGTGGCTTGACCACGTCGACCACCCCGGTCAGGTGCGTGCCGCCGGTGTGGAAGGCGATGTCGGCCTTGAGCGCCTTGACGAACTGGCCGTGCGGGTTGAAGCCGGACCGGCTCGCGCGCTGCTTGCGCAGCCCTCCGACGAAGGTCGCCTTGGTCGGGCCGGTGCGGTCGACGTAGCGGGTGAAGCCGAGCAGGGTGGCGTAGGGAGTGAGGGGGGTGGAGGCGGGCGCGGTCATGGGCGTCCTCCCAGGTCAGGAACCCGATTAGTACATACATTCTAATCGACACCCCTGACATCGCCCAGCGAATCTGGGTGCCGGAAGTTGTCTCTTGGAGGTCCCTCACAGGGTCAGCCGGCGGCGACCGGATCGCGCACTGTGACGCCGGTCAGGTCGTCGACGGCCCAGTCGGCTTTCAGTGCTTCCAGCTCCTCTCTGGCGAAGGTGGTGGCCACCGCGATGACCCGCATGCCCGCCGCGCGACCCGACTCGATGCCCGCCGGGCTGTCCTCGACCACGACGCAGTCGGCCGGCGGGCAGCCCAGGCGCGCCGCCGCCATCAGGTAGCCGTCCGGGGCCGGCTTACCGTGGGCCGTGTCGTCGGCGGTGACCAGCACCCGGGGGGCCGGCAGTCCCAGGTGGCGGAGTCGGATCTCGGCAAGCCGGTGCCACGCCGAGGTCACCACGGCCCACCGCCGCGGGGGCAGCGCGGCCAACAGCCGCGCTGCCCCGGCGACCGGCCGGAGGCCGTCGGTGTCCTGCTCCTCGCGCCGGGCCAGGTCCGCCACCTCCGCCGCCAGGTCGAGGTGGGGAGCCATCAACCGGACGGTGTCGGCCAACTGGAGGCCGTGCGAGACGCGCAGCAGCTCGTCGACGTCCAGGCCGTGCCGGCGGCACCAGTCGCGCCACTTGCGCTCCACGCAGACCTGGGAGTCGACAAGGGTGCCGTCCATGTCCAGCAACAGGGCGCCGCAGGCGATGGTCACCGTCCGGCCGGCCGTGGTGATCGTGAGCTGCATCGTCGTACCGATCCGGCGGTCAGCGCTCGGCGCCGACGAACCGTTGACCCATTCCCCGGGTCTGCACCAGCTCGGGGTACGCCCGGGTCGGGTCGCCGTACGTGTTGCCGGCGCGGTCCTTGCCCCGGGCCAGGAAGATCTGGTGCTTGTGCCCCACCCCCTCGTGGTTGAACCGGACACTCGTGCTGATGTAGCGCATGGTGAACCCGCACCGCCGCAGTGCGCTGCGGTTGACCTCGCTGCTGTGGACGAGGGCCCCGGAGTGGATGCTGAACTGGTTGGGCCGTAGCTGCACGGGGATGGCCCGGCTGGCGTCGACGCGACTCTGGTCCAGCTCCTCGTCGAAGACGCTGGTGTCGTCCGTGACGCGCCGGTAGCTTTCCGTGCCGTCGACGTGGCTGCCAGGGATGACCTTCATGCAGCCGTTCTCCAGCGTGGACGGGTCGATCGCCAACCAGATCGTCATGGCCTGGCCGGCCGGTTCGATCATCTCCCGCCAGAAGTAGCCGTCGGTGTGCCACGGGACGCTCTTGCCGTCGCCCGCCGGCTTGCAGAAGAAGTGCGACGTGAACAGGGCGATGTCCGGCCCCACCACGCTCTCGACCACGTCGAGCACGTCCGGGTCGAGCAACCACCGGAACAGTTCCGGGTCGGTGAAGTGTGGAACGTCCATGTCCTCGGGCCGCTCTCCCTCGGGCAGGGCGGCGAGCTTGCGTTCGAAGTGGTTCTTGAGGCCGAGAAAGGTGTCCGGCTTGAGCAGTCCGTCGCCGATGACGTATCCGTCGGTGCGGTACGCCGCCACCTGTTCCGGGTCGAGCCCTCGCTTGCTGGTGCTCATCGCGTTGCCATCCTCTCTGACGCCAGCATCGACGCCGTCGTCGTCACCTCCCGGTCTGGGAGGAAGTGGTCGCGCACCCGTCGGTGCGCCCGTTCCCCGATCTCCTGGCGATCCGTCGCGTCACTCAGGGCGGCGGCGACGATCTGGCCCAGGCCCCGCAGGTCCGCCGGATCGGTCAGCAGGAAACCGTCGACCCCGTCGGTGATCTGCGCTCGGATGCCGCCTACGGCGCTGCCCACCACCACCCGCGACTTCCACATGGCCTCCGACACGGTGAGGCCGAAGCCCTCGGCGAGGCTCTTCTGTACGACCACGTCGGATGCTCGCTGAACCGCGTTGACCAGCAGCGCGTTCTCCGTCGGGTCGGCCATGGGGAGGCAGATCAGACTCACCCGTCGCCGCTGTGCCGGTGACAGCTTCCGCCAGTGGTCGAGGCAGTCCGCGTACCAGAAACCCTGCTCGACGTCGTCGGCGATCGCCGCGGGATCCGGGCCGACCAGGGCGAGATGCCCGACCGGTACGTGGTCGGTGACCGCGGTGAGGACGCCGGCCATGTCCTTCAGCCGGTCCCACCGGGACACCTGGGTGATCAGCGGTTCGCCGAGCTGATGGCCGCCGTCGGAGATCACGCTCGGCGTGGACTGGAGTCGGACGTCTCCCGCCGCGGTCTCCAGCAGCAGCGGCGACCTCGCCGGTGCGCCGGCTGGGTCGAGACCGCACTGCGCCAGGCAGGCGCGGACGGTGTCGGCCGGCAGGTCGACGTTCTTGGCGTCGAACGGGGAGATGAACGGCGGTTGGATCAGTACGGTCCGGTCGCGCAGCCGGGCGGGGACGTGGTCGGCGACCGAGAAGATCAGCGAGTCGACCTCGTCCAGCAGTTCGGTCAGGAAGTCCCACCCGCGCTCGGAGGCGTCGGTGGGCTCGTCCACGCCGACGTGGCAGCGCCAGTGCACCGACGCGACCCGGCCCGCCAGTGACGGGACCAGGCCGGCGGTCTGGTGGTCGTGCAGGATCACCACGTCGCGACTGTCGACCTTCTGGACGAGGCGGTCGGCGGCGGGCTTGAGGGCACGCAGGTACGCCTCGCGCTCGGCCGGACCGAGCGGACCCCCGTCGCCGTCGCTGCCGTAGAGGGCCACACCGAGCCGTTTGGTGACCCGGAAGAACGCGTCGTCTCCGCTGACCACCGCCCACCGGGACCGCACACCCAGCTCGTCGTAGAGGGGCAGCAACGTCCGCAGCATCTCGGCCACCCCACCGCCGGTCGGGGTGGAGTTGACGTGCCAGAGCGTGCCGCCGTGGAGCCGGTCCTGGATCTCCGCGGCGGCTCGCCGGAGCCGGTCGGCCCGCTGCGGGCCGATGAGCCGTTCGAGTGAGGCGAGCACCGGCCTCGACCGGACTGGGTTGATCGTCAACATCGGGCCACCTCCTTTCGGCTACGCGGTCAGCTGGACCGCTTGGGCCGCCTGCCCGACGCGTTGCTTGAGCAGGCCGACCAGCATGTGGTTGACCGAGAGCATCAGGTCCTCGAAGTGGAAGTTGTTGTCGTTGCGCCCGGTCTGGCCGGGGAACCGGGAGGTGCCGGGCACGACGAGGCACACGTCGGCCAGTTCCCGGCAGCGACCGCCGTCGCCCTTGGTCATCGCGAAGGTGCGCGCGCCGGCCTTCGTCGCGGCCTGCAGGGCCCGTACCACGTTGGGGGAGTTGCCACTTCCGCTGTACGCCATGACCAGGTCGCGTTCGGTGGCGAACGGTTCGAGGGAGGCGGAGAACATGTTGTCCGGGCCGAGGTCGTTGACCAGTCCACTGAGCTCCGCCGAGGACCCGCACAGGTTGACGAAGGTGAGCCGTCGCACCGACGCCGACACCGGCCGGCTCTTGTCCTCGGAGACGAACGGGTGGTGCTTGAAGTCGCAGTAGGCGTGGTCGAGGGTGCCGGCGTTGCCGCCGTTGCCCATCGCGTACACCGTGCCGCCCTCGTCGTAGGTGCGGAACAGCATCTCCGCGGCGGCCACCACGGCGTCGACCGGGAACTGGTCGATGATGGCGCGCTTCTCCGCCAGGTAGAGCTGGATGTCGTCGACGGTGCTCATACCCGCGCCCCCACGTGCTCGACCTCGATGCGACCGTTGCCGCGGTTGGTGTCGTCCGCCCACCGGATCACGTCGTCCAGTTCCGGGGTGGAGACCTCGACGGACGTGTAGTCCGACTCGGCGATCACCCGGTGCAGCACGTTCGCGGCCGAGGACCAGCCCGACCTGCGGGCGTGCACCGCGCGTGGCAGGGCGTCGGTGTCGATGACGGCGTCGGTGTCCCCGGGTGCCGGCGTGCCGTTGAGGACTGTCGCCTGCCCGTCGACGACGTAGTTGGTCTCCACCTTCTGCTGGTGCGACTGCAACGACGACTGGTGCCCGGCGGTCATGTGGATCTGCTTGAGGGCGTACGGGATGTCGCCGAGGTTGTTGGTGTACCAGACCTCGTGCCCCCACGGCTTGTCGACGCGGTAGGAGTCGACGTCGCGGCAGTGGGCAGCTGTGGTCGGGGAGACCGGGACGTCCCAGGACTCGTGCACGGGACCGGTAGTGGATCCGGCCTCCACCACCACGGCCGGCTCCACGCCGACCTGGGCGAAGCGGTAGGTCGCGCCCGGCTCCGCGTGCCAGCCCCGTAGGTAGCCGTACTCGCGGTGACCGCTGCCGTCGGCGTGCCGTGACTCGACGCGGACCCGGCCGCCGATCACGATGAAGCTGCGGTGGTCGCCGGGGTGGCACCGGTACGGGGAGCTGGCGCCGAGGACCAGCTCGTGTTCGAC
This sequence comes from Micromonospora sp. NPDC002411, assembly GCF_053592955.1. Classification (NCBI taxonomy): domain Bacteria; kingdom Bacillati; phylum Actinomycetota; class Actinomycetes; order Micromonosporales; family Micromonosporaceae; genus Micromonospora; species Micromonospora sp. NPDC002411. The sequence goes on from NZ_JBSFBM010000194.1 coordinate 12,176, forward strand.
GAACAGGTAGGGGGCCTGCGGGAGGTCGTGGGCGAGATTCTTCGGCGGGTCGATTCGCGTCATCGCTGGCTGTCTCCGATCTCGGGGGAGTTGGTGGTCACGGCTCGGATCCGGCTGGCCACACCGGGGGCGTCGAGCTCGTAGCGTTCGTAGAGTTCCTCCGGCGAGCCGGCCTGCCCGTAGTCGTCGACTCCCCAGGCGTCGAACCGGACGTGCCGGTCGAGGCCCAGCACGATCCGTCCGACCTCGTCGATGAGGCCGCCGCGGATGAAGTGGTCCTCGAAGACGAGGACGTGCCGGTGCTGCCTCAGCAGGTCGGTGGTGGCGGGCACGTCCAGGGGGAGGGACGAGGCGTTGACCACTGTGGGCCGGAGACCGGTCGGGGCGAGCAGTTCGACGGCGTCGAGCACCACCGGCACCATGCCGCCCATCGTCACGACGGCGACGTCCGTACCGTGGCTGACGACGTCCGGGTGGCCGGAGCGGAACCGGTAGTCCTGGTCGTGCACCTCGCGTTGGGGCTGCCGGCACAGCCGCAGATAGATGGGCCGGTCATGGGTCACCGCGTAGGCCACCATGGCGCGCGTCTCCACGCCGTCGGCCGGTTGCAGCACCTCCACGTTCGGCAGGCTGCGCATCAGGGCCAGGTCGCGCAGCCCCATCTGGGTGGGGCCGTCCTTGCCGATGGCGAGCCCCGCGTGCGTGCCCACCAGCACGACACCGGCGTTGTTGAGACCCACCGACTGGAAGATCTCCAGGAACTTGCCGGTCAGGAAGTGACCGAAGCTGGC
>NZ_JBSFBM010000195.1:0-12961 GCF_053592955.1 Micromonospora sp. NPDC002411
CGAGGCGATCGAGATAGTCGAGCAGCTTCACCTCGCTGCGAACCAGCCTCTCACGCTCGGGCATCGGCAGATCGGCGAGCGGGTCCCAAAGGTCTTCGTTCCGCGGCACGAACACCATGGCACCGGAGTATTCACGGCAGGTCGAGCACCACGTCAAGCCGACGCAGCGCTCGTAGAACCTGTCGGAGGGCGCGTAGAAGCGGTACCGGTAGGAGAGGATCTCGCCGGCACAGGCGACGGTGTCTCCACCACGTACCCCGTGAACCATGCTGACCTTTGACCATGCCCACCTGGCGGACCTGTGCCCCATGGCCTTGATCTTTCCCGGCCCCCAGCCCAAGCCACCATCCCGATCTGCCAGTGATGATCACGCACTCGCAACGCGAGCCGCTCCTCGCGGACGTGTGCGGGGATGACAAGGGCTCCTGTGCGTGCATAACGTGCACTCGATGATCCGACCCGCGTTCCTGGACGCCGCCGAGAGCGCCATGGTCCTGTTGCGCGATCCGATGCTGGCCACGCAATGGTCCGCACCGAGCGCACTGCCGGACTTCTCCACCGGTGGCCTCGCCCGCCATCTGGCCAACCAGGTCACTCAGACCGTGACGTTCCTCGCTGCGCCGCCAGGAAAATCGGCGATCCCGGTGTTGGAGCACTTCACCGGCAACGCCTGGGTGACCTCAGGCGTGGACGGTTCCGACAACATCGACATCCGGCGCCGCAGCGAGCAGACATCTGCAGCGACGACCCCCAGCGAGCTGGCGGATTCGGTCGAAGCGGCATTGATCGAGCTGCGTGCCGCTGTGGTAGCGCAACCAGCTGACCGCATCGTGGACCTCGGCGACTGGGGCTTGAAGGTCGACGACTTCCTGCTGACCCGGGTCATGGAACTGGTCGTGCACACCGACGACCTGGCAGTCAGCCTCGGCTTGCCGACGCCCCCGATGCCGCAGACAGCGACTGAAGCGACGATCCGGCTGCTGAGCAGCCTCGCGGCCTGGCGACACGGTTCTTTGAACGTGATACGCGCGCTAGCTCGGCAAGAACGGGCGCCCACCTCCATCGCCGCTTTCTAGCCGGTGGACTGTCACACGGTGAGGTTGGGCTGGGCACACCACGCACCACCGGAACCATCGTGCTACGACTACGCGTCATGAACGCGAACACTCACCCGGATCTCGCCGACCTTCGAGCCGCCTTCCTGGTGGACGACGCCGGTGAGTCGGCTCTGGGCTGGCCAGGCGTGTACGCCTTCGAAGCTGAGCATGGGATCGTGCTGCCGGAGCCGTACCGAACCTTCGTCGCGGAGATCACCGACGGGTCGTTTTCCGGGCCACCGGACTTCGGTCTTCTCGGGGTAGCCGAGATGCCCGATGACTGGGGCGACGACCGGCCGGTGCGCGAGTTGGCGGCTCCGTTCCCGCTGACCGAGGCGTGGCTGTGGGAGGAGGACTCCCGGCCGTCGGAGGAGATCGAGCCGCTGCTCGATGCCGTCTTCGACCATGGCTCGATCGTGCTCGGAACAGACGGCTGTGGGATGTACTGGCATCTCGTCGTGACCGGACCGCATCGCGGGCACATCTGGAACATCAGCGGTGAGGGGGCGATGCCCTTCGGGGCGGAGTTCGGCCACACCACCGGGGCGTCGGGGTTCGTCGGGTGGGTTCGGCACTGGGCGGCCGGCAAGCCATGGTTCGACGCTGCCTGATCGGTCCCTGTCGTCAGCGCCGGCAGCCTCCTCAAAGCCGACGACAGGCAAGATGGATCGATGGCGACGATAAGACCGTTCGACAGCGCCGACGCGCCAGCCGTGGCGGCCCTCATCGAACGCTGCCTGCGTGAGGTCAACAGTCGCGACTATCCGAGCGAGGTCATCGAGCGGATGTGCGACCACTTCACCGAGCAACGCATCACGGAACTCGCGATCCAACGACAGATGGTCGTCGCAGAGGATGACGGGATCGTCGGCACCGTCTCCCGCGACGGCAACAAGGTCTACACCATGTTCGTGCACCCTCGTGTCGCCCGTCGCGGCATAGGGCGGCTCCTCATGCGCCACGTCGAGGAGCTGGCGACAATCGACGGCTACGACCACATGGAAACCGGAGCGAGCATCACAGGGCACGACTTCTACCGCCGGCTCGGCTACATCGACGTCCGCTCCACCGAGACGGAGTTCGGCCTCAACTACATCCTGCGCCGCAGTCTGCCCTGACGATCGTCGAGGGGCCGCCGACGCCGCATCGTTGACACTGTGGGCGGGCGAGATCGATCTCGCCCGCCCACTACCGTGGCGCGTCTCCTCGGGTGCCTACGGTGCCTTCCGTACCGTCAACTTCTGGTAGTCGGCGGCGTGGGGCTGGTAGGTCGGGTTGCCGGAGTAGGCGACGTGGACCCGGTAGGCCCCAGGCCGCAGATCGGCGGTTGGCAGTTCGACGACGGCCTTACCGTGCGCCAGTGGCACGACGTGCTCGGTGCCACCGAAGGTGACGGTGACCTCGCCGGTCGGGGTCGGAGCGTGCTGCTTCGGCCCGCCCGCCGGCTCGACGGTCACGTTCAACCTGAACGTGTCCCCGCGGACAACCGACGCCGGCGTGGCCTTCGCCTTGACCTTGACGGCGGCCGGTCCGGAGGGCACCTCGAACGACGCCGTACCCTCCGACGCCTTCAGGTAGTCGATGCCGAGGTATTCGGCCTTGACCGTCCGGGCACCCGCGGGCAGACCCGTCGGCAGCGTGACGGTCGCCGCGCCGTCGCTCAGGTGGGCGAGCTTCGACCACGAGCCGATGCTGACCCGTACCTGACCACCGGTCTCGAACCCGTCAGCTGCCGTGACCGTCACTGTGGCAGTGGTCGTCTGGGCCCCGCTCGCGTACGGCGCGACAGCCACCTCGGTGGTGGTCGTGACGTCGCTGTTCGGGATTCCGCGGATGTCGTTCCACTCGCGGACGGTCAGCGGGATCACGGTGCCGTGACGCGGACGGACGACACCCGCGTTGGTCATCGTGATCGCCTTGGCGTTCCACGTCGGAGCCTCGATGTTCTCGTGACACGCGGCCTGGTACCCGCCACCGTTCGTGTACCGGTCACCCCAGAGGTAGAACTGGCCGGGGCAGGCGGTGTCACCGGGATTGGCCTTGAAGATGACCGGTCCCTCGTACCCCTGGTTGGCGACCCACGTCGTGCGCCCCAGAGCCGGCGCGACCAACGTCCAGTTGTCGATGTTGCTGTCCAGGAAGTCGGTGTGCTTCTCCGAGAAGATGTCCGAGCCCTGGTTGCCGGCCTCGTTCTTGGTCACCCGGTAGTAGTGGTCACCGACCCGGATCGCGGTCGTGTCGATGCGCGACAGCGGGGCCGGATCCTGCCAGACCCGGGGAGCGGAGAATGTCTTGAAGTCCCGTGTTGTGGCGTACCACATCTGCGCGTTGCCCTGACCGGTGCGGTTCACGGGGTCGTTCCACAGCGACTGGGCCCAGAACACGACGTAGGCGCCGAGCTCCTCGACCCACAGCGACTCCGGTGCGAAGGCGTTGCCCGCGTTGTCGGGCGCGACCTTCACGTGCCGCTGAGGGGTCCAGTTCACCAGATCGTGCGACTCGAACACCTCGATGTACTGGGTGTCGTTGATGGCGTACCCGCCCTGGTCGTACCAGTTCAGGTCGGTGGCGATCATGTAGAACGTGTCGCCGTCGGGGGAGCGGACGATGTGCGGGTCACGAAGCCCCTGGTCGCCCAGCTGGGAGATGAGTGACGGCCGACCTCCGGTCAGACCGGTCCAGTCCAGAGCGGTGTTTCCGTTGGACGTGGCGAACATGATCTGCTCGCCGTCGGCGATTCCCTCTCCCTTGAAGTACCCCATGAAGTACCGCTCGTACTCCTCCGAGCGCGGCATGGCGGTGATGGTCACCGGGAACGACTTCTTCTGTGACGCCTTACCCTTGGTGATGGTCGCCGTCAGGGTGGCGGCGACATCCGCACGGCCGAAGGCCGGGCGGCTGACCTCGCCCGTCGGGGTGACGAGGCCCGTGGTCGACTTCCAGGTGATCGTGGATCCGAACTCGCCCTTGGCGGCGAGGTCGAGGTTTCCGCGTACGCCGTCGGTAGCGTCCAGGGCCAGGTCGAAGGCGTCGCGGTCCACCGACTGCGCATCGTCGAATTCGGCCTTCACCACCACGGGGATCTCCCGTGTGACGACCTGCTGGGCACCCTTGCGGACAGTCGCCGTGAGCGTGGCCGTCGCATCGGGCTGTCCCTGTGCGGGCCGGGTGATCCTGCCGGTCACCGCGACCTTGCGCGCGCTGGGGACGGCCGGCGGGGTGTTGACCTCGACGACCGACGGGTCCGAACTCGTCCACGTGATGGCCGAGCCCGCCACGGACCCCACCTTGGGCAGAACGAGGTCGCGTACGACGGCACTGGTCCGGCCGAGGTCGACGGCCGCGGCGTCGGCGCGAACGCCGTCGGAGACCGTCTTCTCTGCCAGGGCGAGCGTCTCGTCGAGGCTCACTGCCCGGTCGTACACGCGGAAGTCACGGATCGTTCCGCGGAACGAGTAGTGGCCCGATGTCTGCGAGCGACCGAGGAAGTTGCAGTTGGTCCCCGCGGCGTTCACCGACGGCGCCGTGGTCAGGTTCGTCGACGTCGCGTGCAGCACACCGTCGAGGTAGACCCTGCCGGTCCAGCTCGTTCCGTCCGAGTTCAGTGACTGGGTGTAGGTGACATGAGTCCATGCTCCCTCGAGCATGCGGACCCGGTTCTGTTGGAGGTTCGTCGGACCTACCGCGACGCGGAATCGCTGGGTGTTCGACGCGAAGATGGAGCCCTCGGCGCCGGTGTCGACGTCACACGAGCCGGACTTACGGCCGAAACCCCACATCTGGTGCTCGCCCACGTTCGCCGGGTCGACCCACACGTCGTAGTCCACGGTGAGGTTGGACATGCCGGCGGTGATGTCGTTCGGCAGCGCCACGTATGCGCCGTCGAGGGCGCTCTCGTAGGAGTCGGGGTTGAACCTGACTCCTTCGCCGGTCAAGGCCGCCTTCTCGGGATTCACGAGCGTGGCGTTCGCCGCCGCGCCCGCGCTACCCGAGTTGACCAACGTCGTCCCACTGGTCTCGTCGAGGGCGAAGTGGTGCACCAGGCCTTCGGTGAGCTGTTCCTCGGCAGCGTACGAGGGCGTTGGCGCGATCGAGACCGAAAGAAGCGCACCCAGTGCCAGGACCGCGACACCTCTACCCTTCCGACTCCGCCTGGGACGTGGTCTTGGCTGTCGCAGTCTCAATTGATCCTCCTTGACCGGGACGGACTTCACTCCAAACTGGACGGGCTTGTTAACGCTAACTACGGGGTGCTGCCGGGTCAACGCGGTGCGTCGCGGCCCGAGCCCCACGAAGGCCCGCGGTTGATGTGGCCCCAACCGGTCGGCCCGTCGGGTTCGCGACGGGTGCGTCCCCGTGCCAGCGCGGACGCACCCGAAGCGCCAGTGGCGTGGTGTCACGATCACGTGTGACGTGGTGTCACTGGTCGTTCGCCGGTGAGCACCGAATACTGGGGTCGTTACCGCACGATCGCCGCGTCCCACCCGCGTCGATCGCGGCGGTCGTGCGGGCGCTCAGCGCGTAGGCGCTGGTCCAGTCCGCCGTGGCCGACCTGTTGGCCAGCCGATTCGGCGCAGGTCACGGCCTACGAGACTCGCTACCTTGATCCACCGGATGCGCCGTCGCGCTCGGGAGTTGGACGGTGCTTCGTCGGACCCTGCCAGGGTGCGGCGGTTGTAGAGGCGACCGGCAAGCCGAGGGCGCGACCGATAACCAGGAAGGACCCGCCCATGACCGCGTCGGCGATCGAGAAGCCCGACTTCACCGGTTTGCGCGCGATGTACATCAACTGCAGCCTCAACCGTTCCCCCGGGCGTAGCCACACCCAGGGGGTGATCGATCGCAGTGTGGCGATCATGGAGGCGAACGGGGTCGCCGTAGACCAGATTCGCGCCGTCGACCACGACATCGCCACCGGCGTCCGACCCGATATGACCGAGTACGGGTGGGACACCGACGAATGGCCCGCGCTGCTGACCCGGGTGCTCGCAGCCGACATCCTGGTCATCGGCGGGCCGATCTGGCTCGGCGACAACAGCTCGGTGACCCGTCGGGTGATCGAGCGGCTCTACGGCTACTCCGGCGTGCTCAACGAGCAGGGCCAGTACGCTTACTACGGTCGGGTCGCAGGATGCCTGCTCACCGGCAACGAGGATGGCCTGAAGCACTGCGCGATGAGCATTCTCTACAGCTTGCAGCACATCGGCTTCGCCGTCCCGCCCCAGGCGGACGCGGGTTGGCTCGGCGAGGTCGGCCCCGGGCCGTCCTACCTCGACGAGGGCTCCGGCGGGCCGGAGAACGACTTCACCAACCGCAATACCGCGTTCATGACCTACAACCTGCTCCACCTCGCGTCGATGATGCGCCGCACTGGTGGATTTCCGGCCTACGGCAACCAGCGCGCGGCCTGGGAGGCAGGACTTCATCCGGACGCCGCCAACCCCGAGTACCGCTGACGCGACGACCGGCCACGACAACGACTTCTGTCACCCTCTGGTGACAGCACCAAGGATGTGAGTAGCGATGACGAGCCTGGCAACGACGACCTGGCCGAGCCTTCGGGTCTCGGACTGGACCGCCACCCGCGACACAGTGCACATGTGGACCCAGATCGTGGGCAAGATCCGCATGGCGCACGCTCCGTTTCTCAACCATTGGTGGCAGGTGAGCCTGTACGTGAGCCCGCGCGGGTTGACGACGTCCGCCATCCCGTACGGCACGGGAGCCTTCGAGATCGAGTTCGACTTCCTCGGCCATCGGCTCGACGTGCGCACCAGCGACGGCGGCGCGCGGAGCTTCGCGCTCCGGCCGATGCCGGTCGCCGAGTTCTACTCGCGGATCATGGCCATGCTCGACGAGCTCGGGATCGAGGCACCGATCCGGCCGTACCCCAACGAGGTCGACCCGGCGATCCCGTTCGCTGAGGACCACGAACACGCCTCCTACGACGGAGATGCGGCCGCCCTGTTCTGGCGACAGCTGTTGCAGGCGAATCGGGTGATCGGCGAGTTCCGCTCGCATTTCGTGGGCAAGGTCAGTCCGGTGCACTTCTTCTGGGGTGGGATGGACCTCGCCTGCACCCGCTTCTCCGGCCGGTCGGCCCCGCCGCACCCCGGGGGCGTGCCCAACTGCGGGGACTGGGTCATGGTCGAGGGCTACTCCCGCGAACTGTCCAGCTGCGGATTCTGGCCGGGTGGCGGCGAGGAGGGCGCCTTCTACTCGTACGCCTACCCGGCACCCGACGGGTTCGCCGAGCGGCAGATCGGTCCCGAAGGCGCCTACTACAGTTCCGAATTCCAGCAGTTCCTCCTGCCCTACGAGGCCGCCCGTGCCGCACCGGACCCCGACCGCGCGGTCGCCGAATTCCTCCGCACCACCTACGAGGCCGCCGCCGACCTGGGGAACTGGGACCGCTCCGCGTTGGAGGACGACCCCCTCCGGTGGCACCGTTCTCCTGCTTGAGGAGGCCGACAATCGTGAATGTGGCGCGCTGAGCGGAGGCCCGGGGACGCGCTCACGGCATGGTGAAGTCGGCGAAATCGAAGCCGGGACTCACCACGCAACTGACGAGTACGTGCCGGTCGCCCGCCGGTCTCGCCGACTGCCACTCGCCTGCCGGGACCAGGATCTGCGGGCACTCGGCACTCAGGATCATCGGTTGACTGCCCCTACCGACCGTCAGCGCCAGCGGTCCACCCGAGTGCCAGAACCAGATCTCGTCCGACCGCACGGTGTGCCAGGCCGACGAGTCACCTGGCTCGAGAAGAAAGAGGATCGCCGTCGCGGCGGCACGGCGGCCCGGGTAGCCATCGGGCTCGAACGTGACAGCGGACCGGTAGGTCTCCCTGAACCACCCACCTTCGGGGTGCGGCTGCAGATCGAATTGTTCGGCAAGAGGCGGACGTACGGTCATGAGGGGCCACTGTAGTGGCCGGCGAGACGTCAGGCATCGCGCTGCGCCGAAGCGTCACCGCTTGCCGGCCACCACCTCTGCTCGACGTTAGGACGTCACGCGTCGGGTCCGGTCTCCGGTCCAGGCCGCGTCGAGGATCGCGGTCAGGCTGGCGGTGTCGGTCGGGCCCGGATGGTTCTGGATCAGGCGGGTGACGCCACTGGCCATCTCCGCGAAGCGCGGAAGGTCGGCGCGTGCCACGCCGATGTCCGCCAGGGTGGGAGGGATGCCGATGTCGGCGAGGAGCCCGTCGAGCCAGGTGAGGAACGTGTCTGCGGCCTCGGCATCCGAGGCGCCGGTCACGTCGAGCCCGCACACCCCGGCGAGGACGGCCAACCGGTCGCCGATGGCGTCTTTGGCCGCGTCCAGCGCGTAGGGCAGGAGCAGCCCGACGCCCAGGCCGTGCGGCGTGTGGGTGGCTGCGCCGATGGGGTACTGGAGAGCGTGCGGGGCCGCGTTGCCCGCGTGGGAGAAGGCGAGCCCGGCCAGCATGGACCCATAGGACATGTCCGCGCGGGCGTCCGTGTCGCCTCCGTCCCTGACCGCACGACGCAGGCTACGGGCGATCCGCTCCGCGGCCAGGAGCGCGTAGTGGTCGGTGATCGGGTTGCGGCCGAGGAACACCTGCTCCACCGGGTCGCGAGGGCCGTGGGCACGGGGTCGCGCGGTGTAGCTCTCCACCGCGTGACAGAACGCGTCGATGCCGGAGTGGGCGGTGACGGTCGCCGGGCAGGTGTACGTGAGTTCGGGGTCGACGATGGCGAAGTCGGGCACGATGTGGACGCTGGACACCCCCACCTTCAGCGCGCGGTCCGGGTCGGTCAACACCGAGACGGGTGTGAGCTCGGAGCCGGTGCCGGACGTCGTCGGGACCGCGACGAGCGGAATCGTCGGCCCCGGGACCTTCGACTCGCCGTAGAAGTCGCGGGGCGTCCCACCGTGGCGTCGGATGACGCCGACGATTTTGGCGAGGTCGATCACCGTGCCACCCCCGATGGCGAGGATCACGTCGGCGTCCACCTCGGCGGCGACCGAGACCGCCAGGTCGACGTCGGTGAGTGGCACGTCCGGGGTCGCGTCGGAGAACACCTCGACGACAGCGACCTTCTTCCGTACGGCGGCCACGATGTCGGCCACGCCCGGCTGTCCCAGAAGAACCTGGTCGGTCACGATGAGGACTCGCGACCCGCTCTCGGCCACCACTCGTGGGATGTTCTGAGCGACCCCTTCGCCCACTATCAGCTGGCGTGGTCCGCGGACGGTCTCAAGCATGTCGGTGCCTCTCCGGAACGTCGGCGGTGATGTGCTGGGCGGGCGCCCGGAGCAGCAGTCCGATCACGGTAGGTCGATCGCCGCGTAGGTGAGGTCGAGGTACTCGAGGATGCCCTCGTGCGACCCCTCCTTGCCGATCCCGGACTGCTTCACGCCTCCGAACGGAGCTGACGGGTCCGATATGAGACCACGGTTGATGCCGACCATCCCCGTCTCGAGCCCTTCGACGAACCGGAGCGCCCGCTGGAGGTCACTGGTGAAGACGTATCCGACCAGGCCGTGCTCGGTGTCGTTGGCCTTCGCCATCACCTCGTCGTCGGACGTGAACGAGATGATCGGCGCCACCGGGCCGAAGATCTCCGTCTCCAGCATCCGCGCGTCTTCGGGTACGTCGACGAGGACGGTGGGCGGGTAGAAGTGGCCCGGCCCATCCGGACGCTCGCCCCCCACCAGGACCCGGGCGCCGCGATCGACCGCGTCGGCGACCAGTTCGGCGATCGTGGTGACCGAGGCCTCGTCGATCAACGCCCCGACGTCCACGCCGTCGTCGAGACCATGGCCCACCGACAGCGCGGCCATCCGCTCGGCGAAGCGCGCCGTGAACTCCTCCCGCACCGGCTCCTCGACGTAGATCCGGTTGGCCGCGATGCAGGACTCCCCGATGTTGCGCATCTTGGCCACCATCGCACCGTCGAGCGCGACGTCGAGGTCAGCGTCGGCACACACGATCAAGGCCGCGTTGCCGCCCAGTTCCATTGAGGTACGCAGCACGTTGTCCGCAGCCTGTCGGAGCAGCACGCGCCCGACCTCGGTCGACCCGGTGAACGAGAGCTTGCGGGTCCGACTGTCGGCGAGCAGGGCGGAGACCACAGTGCCGGAACGCTTGGTGGTCACCACGTTGACGACCCCCGGGGGAACGCCGACCTCCTCCATGATGCGGGCCAGCAACAGCATGGTGAGTGGGGTCTGGCCTGCTGGCTTGGTGATCGTCGTGCAGCCCGCGGCCAGCGCGGGGGCGATCTTGCGGGCGCCCATGGCCAACGGAAAGTTCCAGGGCGTCACGAAGACGCACGGTCCGACCGGCTTCGGCACGGTGAGGATGCGATATCCGCCTGCGGGAGCGGCGCTGTACCGCCCCTCGACGCGCACCGCCTCCTCTGCGAACCATCGGAAGAACTCGGCACCGTAGGCCACCTCTGCCCGAGCCTCGGCGAGCGGCTTGCCCATCTCGAGCGTTATCAGCCGGGCGATCTCCTCGGATCGCTCGGTCAGTGCCCGGTACGTCGCGGTCAACAACTCCGACCGTTTCCGCGGCGGGGTGGCAGCCCACCCCGCCATTGCCTTGCTCGCCGCGTCCAGAGCCGCGAGCCCGTCAACGACGTCGGCGTCCGCCACCTCGGCGATGGTCTTGCCGGTGGCCGGGTCCTCGACGGCGAAGGTGGCTCCGCTTGCGGCGTCGCGCCAGGCGTCGCCGATCCGGAGCCGCCGGTGCTCGGGGGCCAGGACGTCCATCGGGTCACTCATTGCGCCGCCTCCTGGTGATCTTCTTGATGATGGGCAGGGCGACGCCCCGCCCATCGGCCGCCTTCTCGGGCCACCTGCGGGCGCATGGTGCCGTCGCCGCCCAGCGCGGTTAACGCCCAGCCTTGGACAGCGACAGCCCGGTGTCCGCGTCGAACAGGTGCGCACGGTCCAGGTCGACGGTGACCTGCAGCCGCTCGCCGGGCGTACCGGTGACGGTGGGTCGTGCCTTCACCTTGATGATCTCCGTCCCCACTCGGACGTCGACCACCGTGCGGTCACCGAGCGGCTCAAGCCCGTAGAGCTCGCCCGACAACGACGCGTCCCCGCGCTGCTCGACGGACAGGTCCTCCGCTCGCAGGCCCAGCAGCAGAGCACGCCCGTCCTCAGCCGTGGTCCAGCGGGGTCGCGGCAGTGTCCAGCCTGCCGCACCGACCAGACGATCTCCCTCGGCGTGGCAGGCGAGCAGGCTGATCGGGGGACTCCCGACGAATCCTGCGACCCACTGGTTGGCCGGACGTTCGTACACCTCGGTTGGCGTCCCGACCTGTTGCACAGTCCCGTCCTTGAGGACCGCGACCTGATCGGCCATGGACAGGGCCTCGACCTGGTCGTTGGTCACGTAGACGAAGGTCGCCCCGAGGCTCCGGTGGATGCGGGTGAGCTCGGTGCGCATCTCGACGCGGAGCTTGAGGTCGAGGTTCGTCAGCGGCTCGTCCATGAGAAACGCGCGCGGGCTACGGACCAGTGCCCGGGCCAGGGCAACGCGCTGCATCTCACCGCCCGACAGCTGCGCGGGACGACGTTGCAGCAGACGTTCGATGTGCAGCAGGCTCGACATCCGCTCGACGGCGGCGGCGATCTCGTCCGAAGAGCAGCGGCGGGCCCGCAGCGGCGAGGCGATGTTCTCGTACACCGTGTGTCGCGGGTAGAGGGCGTAGTTCTGGAAGACCATGGCCAGGTCGCGTGCGGCCGGGGCGTCACCGGTCGCGTCCCTGCCGTCCAGACGCACCGACCCGGCGTCTAGCTTCTCTAGGCCGGCGATCGCGCGCAGGGTCGTCGTCTTGCCTGCTCCGGAGGGCCCGAGCACCACGAAGAACGAGCCGTCGGGCACGTCCAGCGTCACCCCGTCCAGGGCCTGGACCTTGCCGAAGGACTTGCGCAGCCCGTTCGCTGCCACGGTTCCCATCAGGCCACCAGTTCTTCCGTGCGCAGGTCGTAGACGGCCGGGGTCCCGCCGGTGTGTCGCAGCCCGACCGTTGCGTCAGCGTCGAAACGGACGGTCGGTGGCATCCGAACCCGTACGTCGCGCTGGCCGTTGTGGTCGACCACGTAGATGATCTCGTCGCCCAGCCACTCCGCCGAGACCACGCGGGCCGGGACGGAATGTTCCGCCCCTGGTGCGGTGACCTCCAGCGCCTCCGGTCGGACGCCGGCAACCAGGTCACGGTCGCGCGGCAGATCCGCCGGCGGCGTGAGGACCAGCCCGCCCTGACCGCGCAGCTTCCCGTCAGCCACCTCGACCTCGATCAGGTTCATCGGCGGGGAGCCGATGAAGGCGGCGCAGAACAGACTCGCCGGACGGTCGTAGACCTCCAGGGGCGTGCCGATCTGCTCGACACGGCCCTTGTTGAGGATGGCGATCCGGTGACCGAGCGACATAGCCTCGACCTGGTCATGGGTGACGTAGACCATCGTCGCCCCCATCTCTCCCTGCAGGTGCTTGATCTCCGTGCGCATGTCCGCCCTCAGCTCCGCGTCCAGATTGGTGAGGGGTTCGTCCATGAGGAATGCGCGCGGTCGTCGCACCAGGGCGCGAGCGAGCGCAACGCGCTGCTGCTCCCCGCCGGACAGTTGGCGCGGTCGCCGGTCCAGGAGCGGACCGAGCCGCATCAGCCGGGCGGCCTCGGCGACCCGTTCCTGCACCTCCGACTTGGGCAGCCCTTCGGCCCGCAGTGGAAACGCCAGGTTGTCGCGGGTCTTCAGGTGCGGGTAGAGAGCGTAGAACTGGAACACCATGGCGATGTCACGCTCGGCGGGCGGCAGGTCGTTGACCAGCGTGTCACCGATGCGGATGTCGCCGGTCGTCTGCCTCTCCAGGCCGGCGATGGCCCGCAGC
>NZ_JBSFBM010000196.1:0-12801 GCF_053592955.1 Micromonospora sp. NPDC002411
AGGTGCCGGGCGCCCTCGGGCGGGTAGCCCCGGTAGACGTCGAACGCGGCGGCCAGCTCGGCGAGCGCCGCGCGGGCCTGCTCGGTGGGCACCTCGGGGGCGAGGGCGGCCAACCGGGTCAGCTCGGCGGCGAGCAACTGGGTGGCGGCGGCCATCTTGGTGGAGTGGGTCAGGTCCTCCCAGGAGGTCTGCCGGCCGTTGAGGTGGGTGTCCAGGACTGTGAAGTCGCCCTCGGCGTCGATGTCGATGAAGAGCCCACCGACCATGGCCAGGGCGTCGTAGCCGGTGGTGCCGTCCACCGGCCAGTCCGGCAGTTCCTCGCCGTACTCCAGGATCTTCTCCACCACGAGCCAGGCGTCCGGCGCGGCCTCCCGCAACCGGGCCAGGTAGCCGGCCGGGTCGCGCAGGCCGTCCGGGTGGTCGACGCGGATGCCGTCGACCTCCCCGTCGGCGGCCCAGCGCAGGATCAGCTCGTGGGTGGCGGCGAACACCGCCGGGTCCTCCACGCGCAGACCGGCCAGGGTCGTGATGGCGAAGAACCGGCGGTACGTCAGCTCGGCGTCACCGCGACGCCACGACACCAGCTCGTAGTGCTGCCGGTCGTGCACCGCGCGGGCGTCGCCGTCGCCGGTGCCGTCGGCCACCGGGAAGCGGTGCTCGTGGTAGCGCAGCTCGCCGTCGACAAGCTTGAGGTCGTTCAGGGCGGCCGGGTCGTCGGCCAGGACCGGGAGCAGCAGCCGGCCCCGGTCCCAGTCGATGTCGAACCAGTCGGCGTACGACGAGTCGCGCCCCCGGCGCAGCACGTCCCACCAGGCCGGGTTGGTCACCGGGACGGCGATCCCGGCGTGGTTGGGCACGATGTCGACGACCAGGCCGAGCTGCTTGTCCCGCAGGGCGCGCAGCAGCCGCTGCCGGGCGGCCTCCCCGCCCAGCTCCGGGTTGACCGCCCGGTGGTCGACCACGTCGTAGCCGTGCTGGGAGCCGGGCGTGGCGGTCAGCAGCGGGGCGGTGTAGAGGTGGCTGACGCCGAGGTCGTCCAGGTAGTCGACGATCGCGGCGGTGGCGTCCAGGTCGAAGCCGGGGCGGACCTGGATGCGGTAGGTGGCCTTAGGAGGGGTGGCCGGCATGTCAGATCGTCCTCTCCAGCACGACGAGGGAGCGGTCCGGCACCCGGATGGTGCCGCCCGCGCTGATCACCGTGGCGTCGTCGGGCTCGGGGTCGGCCGTGCTGATCACCCGTTCCCACTTCTGGCCGTACTCGCTGCCGGGCAGCGTGAAGTCCAACGGCGCGTCGTGGGCGTTGAAGCAGAGCAGGAACGAGGCGTCGTGGTGCTTCTGGCCGTACTGGCCGCGTTCGCGGATGCCCTCGCCGTTGACGAACAGGGCCACCGAACGGCCGAAGTCGTTGCCCCAGTCCTCGCCGGTCATCTCCCGCCCGTCCGGAGTGTGCCAGGCCAGGTCGGGCAGCGGCTCGTCGGTGCCGCGCCCGCCGACCGGCAGGCCGGTGAAGAACCGGCGGCGGCGGAACACCTGGTGCCGCTTGCGGAAGTCGGTGAGTGTCCGGACGAACTCCAACAGTTGCTCGTCGACGTTGTCCCAGTCGATCCACGCCAGCTCGCTGTCCTGGCAGTAGACGTTGTTGTTGCCCCGCTGGGTGCGACCCAGCTCGTCGCCGTGGCCGATCATCGGCACACCCTGCGACAGCATCAGGGTGGCCAGGAAGTTGCGCCGCTGCTTGGCCCGCAGGGCGAGGATCGCCTCGTCGTCGGTGTCGCCCTCGACGCCGCAGTTCCAGGAGCGGTTGTGGCTCTCGCCGTCCCGGTTGTCCTCGCCGTTGGCCTCGTTGTGCTTGTCGTTGTACGACACCAGGTCGTTGAGGGTGAACCCGTCGTGGACGGTGACGAAGTTGATGCTGTGGAACGGACGGCGGCCGTCGTCCTGGTAGAGGTCGGCCGAGCCGGAGATCCGCGACGCGAACTCGGCAAGGGTGGCCGGTTCACCGCGCCAGAAGTCCCGCACGGTGTCCCGGTATTTTCCGTTCCACTCCGTCCACAGCGGCGGGAAGTTGCCCACCTGGTAGCCGCCCGGGCCGACGTCCCACGGCTCGGCGATCAGCTTCACCCGGCTGACCACCGGGTCCTGCTGCACCACCTCGAAGAACGTGGACAGCCGGTCCACCTCGTAGAACTCCCGGGCCAGGGTCGCCGCCAGGTCGAACCGGAAACCGTCGACGTGCATCTCGGTCACCCAGTACCGCAACGAATCCATGATCAGTTGCAGGGAGTGCGGGCTACGCACGTTGAGGCTGTTGCCGGTGCCCGTGTAGTCGACGAAGTAGCGCCGATCCTCTTCGCTGAGCCGGTAGTAGCTCGGGGCGTCCACGCCCTTGAAGCTCAACGTCGGCCCGAGGTGGTTGCCCTCGGCGGTGTGGTTGTAGACCACGTCGAGGATGACCTCGATGCCGGCCGCGTGCAGCGCCTTGACCATGCCCCGGAACTCCTGCACCTGCTGACCGGTCCGGCCAAGCGCGGAGTAGCCGTGGTGCGGGGCGAAGAAGCCGATCGTGTTGTAGCCCCAGTAGTTGCGCAGCCCCAGATCGTTGAGCCGGTGGTCGTGCACGAACTGGTGCACCGGCATCAGCTCGATCGCCGTCACCCCGAGCCGGGTCAGATAGTCGATCATCGGCGGGGAGGCGATGCCCGCGTACGTGCCACGCAGCTCCTCCGGGATGTCCGGGTGCCGCATCGTCAACCCGCGCACGTGGGCCTCGTAGATCACCGAGTGGTGATAAGGCGTGCGGGGCGGCTTGTCGTTGCCCCAGTCGAAGTACGGGTTCACCACCACCGACTTCGGCATGAACGGCGCCGAGTCGGTGGTGTTCATCCGCTCCGGCTCGTTCATGTCGTAGTCGTAGACCGCCGGGTCCCACTGGATGTCACCGTCGATGGCCTTCGCGTACGGGTCGATCAGCAGCTTGTGCGGGTTGCAGCGCAACCCGTTCGCCGGGTCGTACGGGCCGTGCACCCGGTAGCCGTAGCGCTGCCCCGGCTCGATGCCCGGCAGGTACGCGTGCCACACGTACGCGTCCACCTCGCGCAGCTCCACACGGCGCTCCGCGCCGGTGTCCCACTCGTCGAAGAGGCACAGCTCGATCCGCTCGGCCACCTCGGAGAAGATGGCGAAGTTGGTGCCCATCCCGTCGTAGGTAGCGCCCAGGGGGTACCGCTCGCCCGGCCAGACCTGCATGTCGCTCCTTCAACCCATGGTGATGTGCGCGCGGGTATTGCCCTGCCCCCGGGCGCACCAATCCATCCTTTCAGGCAGTGCCCGGAAACCACCTGTCTGATGCGCGTTAAACCCTCAGGTGTCCTCCGTCACGATGGCCGTTTTCGAGGTGCGTTCTTGGGCCAGATGGACTTTCCTTGTTCGGGGACAAGCGCCCGCGCGCACGCCCTGGGCCCTCGGCCACCCCCTTTCACCACTCACTCCGCCGCCACTGACGCCGGCGCGTACCACCATGCATGGACGGAGATTGATGTGACGACCCTGCGGGTCGACGAGCAGCTCGCTGCCACCAAGGACCGAACCCACCGGCCCACCGTGACCTCCCGGCCCCAGCTTTCGACATCGCCTGCTCCGGCCGCGCAGCCCGGCGCGGTCGTGCCGGCGCGGCCCGGCCCCGGGGTGCCCCCGCAGACCCGCCGCATCCTCATGCTGTCCTGGGAGTACCCGCCGGTGCTCGTCGGCGGCCTCGGCCGACACGTACACGCCCTGTCGGTGGCCCTGGCCGCCGCCGGCCACGAGGTCACCGTCGTCACCCGCCACTCCGAGGGCGCACCCCTTGAGGAGTACGCCGACGGCGTGCGCATCCTGCGCGCCCCCGAGGACCCGGTGACCTTCCCCCTCGCCACCGACTCCCTGCTCGCGTGGACGATGGCCTTCAACCACACCCTCACCCGCACCGCCCTGCGCGCCACCCAGGCCGGTTCGTACGACGTCATCCACGCCCACGACTGGCTCGTCGCGCACACCGCGATGACGTTGCGCGACCACCTGGACATCCCGCTGGTCAGCACCATCCACGCCACCGAGGCCGGCCGGCACCAGGGCTGGCTGCCGGAGGAGATGAACCGCACCATCCACGGTGTCGAGCAGTGGCTCAGCAGCGAGTCCAACCGGGTGATCGTCTGCTCCGGGTACATGCGTGACGAGGTGAACGCGCTGTTCGGCGTACCGGCCGGACGGGTCGACGTGGTCGCCAACGGCGTCGAGCCGCACCGCTGGCGGGTGCCCTCGCGCGCGGTGGCCGCCGCCCGGGCCCGGTTCGCCGGAGACGGCCCGCTGGTCACCTTCGCCGGCCGCCTCGTGTACGAGAAGGGCGTGCAACACCTGATCGCCGTGCTCCCCCAACTGCGCGAACGCCACCCCGGGCTGCGTGCCGTGATCGCCGGCGACGGCCCGTACCGCGCCGAACTGGAGGCCGAGGTGCACCGTCGCGGTCTGGGCGGCATGGTCACCATGCCCGGCTTCCTCGGCGGCACCGACCTGCCGGCGCTGATGGCCGCGTCCGACTGCTTCGCCGTGCCGAGCATCTACGAGCCGTTCGGCATGGTGGCCCTGGAAGGCGCCGCCGCCGGCGCTCCCCTCGCCGTCGCCGCCACCGGCGGCCTCGCCGAGATCGTCGAGCCGGGCGTCACCGGAATGACCTTCCGCCCGCACGACCCGGACGGGCTGGCCGACGCCATCGACGCGCTCCTGTCCGACCCCGACCGGTCCCGCGTCATGGCCCGCCGTGCCCGCCGGATGGTCCACGACCAGTACGGCTGGTCCGCGATCGCCCAACGCACCGCCGCCAGCTACGCCGCCGCCATCCACTCCGACGCCGCGTTCACGGCCGAACGCGCCGAGCGGCGGATGTCCCAGGGCCGTGCGCTACCGGCGCTCCCCGAAGGCAACCTGCTGGCCGCCGCCGGCCTGCGCTGATCCGCGGGTCGCGCTGACCTCGGGGTCGCGCTGACCTCGGGGTCGCGCTGGCCCCTTGATCAACTCGCGTTCCTTGAAGTCGGGGTGTCCTTGCGTCTGGGACACCCCGACTTCCTGCAACCCGAGACGATCACGCGCGCCCGGCCGCCGAGCGTGACGCACACCGACGCCCGGTCGCGCTCGGCCCGCGCCCCCGATGCCACGCTCGACCCGCACGCCCCGGCGCCGCGCTCGATCGACTCCATATCGCCGAAGTGGCAGTAACGCCGCGCCGGGATGCCGCCACATCGGCGACATGGAGACGATCAAGGCCCACCCGGTCCATGACCCCCGGGCTGGCCCCGGCCCGGGTGCCGACGCACGGCCCCGATTCGGGCCTGCCGGGCCGGCCTCGGTCCACCGCCCCGGTCCACGACCCCGGTCCACCGCCCTGGTCCGTGACCCCAACGCCCGGTGACCGCCGCGTCCTGCCGCGCGGCGGGGACCTGGCGGGGCTGCCAGAATGTGCGAATGTCTCGCCCTGTCGACGCCCTGGATTCCGCGTTCCCGGTTGCCGCTTCGATCGCTCTGGACCTGATTCGCCGCCCCGAGGTGTCGGAGCAGTGGTCGCGCCCGAGTGTGCTGCCACACCTGTCCATCGGCGGCTTGGCGTGCCACCTGGGACGTCAGGCGATTCGGGTGGCGGAGCTGCTGCCGACGCCGAGCGACCTGCCGGTGTTGGAGTCGGCCGACAACCACTACGAGCGGGCCGCCTGGGTCAGCGAGGGGACCCCGGACGAAGCCTCGGTCGCCGCGAGCAACGACGAATCCGACGCGGCCCGAGGCCCCGCCGACCTGCACGCCCGTTCCGCCGCCGCACTGGAGGCAGCGGGAAACCTACTGGCGCGCGGCGGGGCTCTGGACGTCGTACCGATTCCGTGGCAGGGCTGGGCCCTGCGGCGCGGTGACTTCCTGCTGACCCGCCAGTTGGAGGTCGTGGTCCACTCCGACGACCTCGCGGTGAGCATCGACGTACCCACGCCGGAGTTCCCGGCGGAGGTCTTCGAGCCCGTCCGCGACCTGCTGGTACGGCTGGCCGTTCGCCGCCGGGGCCAGTCCGCGCTGATCAGCGCGTTGAGCCGCAGCGAGCGGGCACAGGACATTTCCGCCTTCTGACACCCGCCGGTGTCGGGAGTCGCGCTTGATCGACTCGGTTTCTGTTAAGGCGCGGTATCCCAGCGCCGCCGATGCCCCGACTTCCAGGAACCCGAGTCGATCAAGCCTGTCTGACCGGGCCGGGGCCGCCACGCGCCGACCCACGGAAGGCGACAGGCCGCCGACCCGAGCGGGTCGACGGCCTGCGGTGGTACGACGAGCGGTGGAGCCAAGAGCGATGGAGGTCAGCGCTCGTTGAAGGGGACGTAGTCCCGTTCGGCGGCACCGACGTAGACCTGCCGCGGACGGCCGATCTTGGTCTCCGGGTCGCTGATCATCTCGCGCCACTGGGCGATCCAGCCGGGGAGCCGGCCGAGCGCGAAGAGGACCGTGAACATCTTGGTCGGGAAGCCCATGGCCTTGTAGATCAGGCCGGTGTAGAAGTCCACGTTCGGGTAGAGCCGCCGGGAGACGAAGAAGTCGTCGGCGAGCGCGATCTCCTCCAGCTCCATGGCGATGTCCAGCAGCGGGTCCGGCTTGGCCATGCGGCCCAGCACGTCCTGCGCGGCCTTCTTGACGATCGCCGCGCGCGGGTCGTAGTTCTTGTAGACCCGGTGGCCGAAGCCCATCAGCTTGACGCCGTCCTCCTTGTCCTTGACCTTGCGGACGAAGGACCGGACGTCGTCGTCGCCGGCGTGGATCTGCTGGAGCATCTCCAGCACCGCCTGGTTCGCGCCGCCGTGCAGCGGACCGAACAGGGCGTTCACGCCGGCCGAGACCGAGGCGAACAGGTTGGCGTTGCTGGAACCGACCAGGCGGACGGTCGACGTGGAGCAGTTCTGCTCGTGGTCGGCGTGCAGGACGAAGAGCATGTCCAGCACCTTCGACATCACCGGGTCGACCTCGTACGGCTCCGCCGGCACGCCGAACGTCATCCGCAGGAGGTTGTCCACGTACCCGAGGGAGTTGTCCGGGTAGAGCAGGGGCTGCCCGATGGACTTCTTGTACGCGTACGAGGCGATGGTGGGGACCTTCGCCATCAGCCGGACCGTGGAGATCTCCACGTGCTCGGAGTCGAACGGGTCCAGGCTGTCCTGGTAGAAGGTGGACAGGGCGCTCACCGCGGACGACAGCACCGCCATCGGGTGGGCGTCCCGGGGGAAGCCGTCGAAGAAGCGACGCATCTCCTCGTGCAGCAGCGAGTGCCGCCGAATCCACTCCGTGAACTCGGTCAGCTGCTGCTCGGTCGGCAGCTCACCGTAGATGAGCAGGTACGAGACCTCCAGGAAGGAGGACTTCTCGGCCAACTGCTCGATCGGGTATCCCCGGTAACGCAGGATCCCCGCGTCGCCGTCGATGTAGGTGATCGCGGATGAGGCAGCCGCGGTGTTGACGAAACCGGGGTCGTACGTGGTCATCCCGGTTTCCTTCAGCAGCTTGCTCACCCCGATACCAGCGGGGCCCTCGACCGCGGGATGTACCGGCATCGACAGCTGCCCACCGGGGTGATCGAGCTTGACTTCCGTCATGTGGTTCCTCGCTTCGCCGGCAGATCTACGTTGAATTGCCTTCGCTTCTACCGTAATTGCGGCTCGGTGGACAACGCCCGCCGTGGTTCTGCGGTGAGGCATGCGTCACCCGATTCCCGACCGGGCCGCCGGGAAACCCGGCATCCCGCCAGCCGGGAGCCGGCCGAAACCCAGCCGGGACACCGGCCGCACCGACCCGACTGCCAGGTCACGACAGGGCGAGGCGTCGCAGCGTACCGTCCGGCGCGACCTGGAGGACGTCGAGCTGGTTGGTGCCGGCGCGGAACAGCGTGTCGTCGGTGAGCAGTGCGGCGAACCGGCGGCCGCCGGGGTCGGCGGGCACCGCCGGGACGACGGCCCCGATCCGGCCGTTGACGGCCACGGCCAACAGCGTGCCGTCCGGGATCTGGTCCGGGACGTCGCCCCAGACGAGCGCCGGGAGGGTTCCGGTGTCCGGGTCCATGGCGGTGAACGCGGCCAGGTCGGCCACCCGGGCGTTGCCGGCGGCCGGGCCGGCGCGCACTTGCGTGCCGACCAGGGGGTGCGGGGTCGGCAGCGGTGGCGGGCTGGGCACGCCACCGGGGAAGGTGGTCGGTTCGCCGGGGCGGTCGTAGAAGTGTTTGGTGCCGTCGGTACGCGGGGCCTGCCGGGCGGAGCGGCCGTCGACGCGCCAGGGCAACCGGATGTTGGCCTCGTCGGCGACGGTCGGCAGCAGGTCGACGTGCTCCCAGTTACGGTCGTCCACCCGGCCGGTCTGTTGCCGGGGTTCCTTGACGAACATCGGCACCCAGGCGACCTCGCCGGCGGCGGCCTTGATCGCGTCCATGCCCCGGCCCTGAGCGCCAGGGCGGAAGCTGACGCCATGGTCGGCGGTCACCACGAGCAGGGACTGGTCGTAGAGGCCGCTGGCGCGCAGCGTCCGCAGGGTTTCGCCGATCAGCCGGTCGGTGTAGCCGAGCTGGGCGAGGTGGCGTTGCCGGGCCAGGTCGACCCAGCCGGCGCCGTCGTTGGGCAGGTCCTCGGGGGCGTCGTAGCGGGCCCCGGACGGCAGGTACGCCCACGGCGAGTGCGGCATCAGCAGGTGCAGGAAGTGCAGTGTGGGCCGGGGCGTCGGCTTCAGCCCGGCCAGGAAGCTGGTGAACCGGGCCGGCTGGTTGTCGTCCAGGCTGTCCCAGCGGAACTTCGGGTCGGCCGGCACCGGCTCGGCGGCGTCCAGGCCGGCCTCGACGCGGGTCTGCTCCCGGTAGGAGTCCTCCGGGTCGACGGCGCTCTCCGTGGGCCCGGCGATCCGGCCGAGGAGCGTGCCGGTCTCCCGGACCAGCACGCCGAGCCCCTGCTCCGGGGTGACCGGTTGCTCGCACCGGCTGGGCGGGCAGAGGCGGGTGATGCTCTCCTCGGCCTTGATGTCGTAGAGGCCGCCGAAGGCGGTGAAGATGTTGTCCGGGTACTGCGAGTAGTGCGGGGCGACCGGCCTCGCCGGGTAGCGGCCGGTGAGCATCGCGGGCAGCGCGTTGGGCGTCCACCCGCTGACGCCTGTCGCGTTGCGGTACCAGGTGGACGCGCCGGCCAGCTCCGCGAAGTGCGGGAACCGCGTCGCGTCGATCGTCCCGTCGGTGCCGAGCAGGCTGACCAGTGGCAGCTCGTCGAGGATCAGCATCACCACCGGCGGGTGCACGCCCCCGCCCTGCGCGGTACCGGCCGCGCCGCCGTCGCCGCGCGGCAGGACCACCGCGGAGGTGGGCGAGACGAACAGGAACAGCGCCACGAAGGCGACCGGCCCGGCGGCGGCGAGACGCAGGACCAGGCGCGGCGCCCGCCACCGCCGGTGTGCGACGGCGCCCCCGGCTCCGACCAGCAGGGCCACCACCAGCAGCGGTACGCCCCGAAGCGGCGTCATGTTTCGGCCCACCTGCACGGCGAGGGCGGCGATCAGCAGCCCGACGAGCCCGGTGTGGGTGACGGCGCGGACGGTCCGGCCGGCCAGTCGGCTGAGCGTGCCGAACAGCGCCACCCCGGTCGTGGGCAGCACCGCCACCAGGGCGACCAGCAGCAGGATCTGCGCCGGGTCGGCGCGGTGAAACAGGAAGAAGTCGGGGCTGCGGCCGAGCACGTCCAGCAGTGGTTGGGTGACCACCAGCCCGACCAGCGCGGTCACCTCCAGCAGCCGGCCCAGCTCACCGCGCCAGCCCCGGTCCCACCGCAGGACTGCAGGCGACGGGGTGGCGACGGGCGGTTCAGCCACCGATCACCGTTCGGTAGAGCGTGCGGGTGCCCGAGGGCAGTTCCAGCCGCTCGGTGATCCGGCCCCGGGCGGCGAGCAGCGTCTCGAAGGTGTCGCGCCGGTAGTCCGGGAAGAGGCCCGCGGGTTTGTTGGCCAACAGCCGGGTGGCCATCGGGTCCTCGGGGTGGACGAACTCGACCACCACGGTGCCGCCCGGCGCGGTCAGCCCGGCCAGCCAGTCGACGACCTCCGGCAGCGGTACGTTGCGCCCGATCGCCAGGTGGTGCACGACGGCCAGGGCGAGCACCACGTCCGCGGACGCCCGGTCGGCGAAGCCGGCCCGTTCGACGCCCCGCCAGCCGCCGCCCGGTGACGGGTCGGCGAGGTCCAGCACCAGTGGCAGGATCCGGCGCTGCCCCTCGGAGCGCAGCTTGCGGTACAGCTCGTCGACCACTGCCGGGTCCTGCTCGACGGCGACCACGTAGTCGGCGTGCCCGGCCGCCAACCGGGAGTACCGGCCGTCGTTGGCGCCGAGGTCGAGCACCAGGCGGGAACGGGAGCCCGCGGCCACCGAGGTGACCACGAACTGCTCCTTCGCCACCCGGTCGCGGGCCGAGTAGCCGCAGGTGACCTGGTAGTCCGACCAGTGGCTGCCGGCCGGGCGGTGGTCCAGCTTGCCGACCAGCCTCTCAATGCCGCGTACGGTGGCCAGCAGCAACTCCCGGGAGAAGCCGGCGGCCCGCAGTTGGTCGCGTACCTCGGTGGTGCTGGCGGCGGCGTTGCGGTGCTGCATGGCCCCGTGCAGGTGCAGGTGGGTCAGCACGCCGGGGCGCAGTCGGCGGGTCCCGCCGAAGAGTGGTCGCAGCTCGTCGGCCTCGATGCCGTCGACGCGGGCGCGCAGCCACGGCTGGAAGTCGACGCCCAGGTGGGCGGTGAGCATCAGTGGGTAGAGCACGGTCTGGCAGAACTGCCGGTAGCCGGCCCACGGTTCGCCGTCGCGGACCGGTTCGAAGGAGCCGATGTCGATGAAGACCGGGTCGGTGCCGCGCCACTGCAGGTTGTACGCCGAGCCGTCCTTGGTGGTGAAGCCCTCGCCGAGCGCGGCGCGCAGGATCTCCAGGTGCAGCAGCGCGGCGTCGCGCAGCATGCTGAACGACCACTCGTACGGGTGGGAGACGAACGGGATGCGCTCGTGGCGCAGCACGGCGGCCCACGGGCTGCCGGTCGCGGCGGGTACCAGTGTCGGCGGGGCGTCCTCGGTGGCGCAGACCTTGCGCGCGGCGACGAGCGCCGGGAAGAACGTGCTGCCGTTGAGCGCCCGCCAGTGCTCGGCGGCCTGGGGGTCCAGCCCGCGCAGCACCTCGTCGCCGACGTGGAACACCCGGTTGGCCGGGTCGCGGAAGGAGGCCGGCTCGGGCCGTACCTCGGTGGGTGAGATCGCCATCGTCGGGGTCGGCCGGCTCACCGCTGGTCGGTGGGTTGCCGGCGGAACCGGTCGACCAGGCGTCGCCAGTAGAGCTTCGCGGCGACCGCTGCGCCGGCCACCCCGCCGACGACCGCCTGCACGATCAGGCTGCCGGATCCCGCGTCCAGGTAGGCCAGATGTTCCACCGATCGCTCCTTGCGCTCGCCGTCTCGACACCGGCGTCCCGAGCATGCAGCGGTGAGGCTTTTGACCCAGAAAGCCGGACTTGTCCCTCACCGTACGCCGATCGCCATCCGCGTCGCGGGCACATTGGCGGACTCTCAGCCTCGCCACAGGATGTGACTCACACGCTCCGGTCCGCCCACGCGTGCAGGGCGTCGCGGTCGCCGGCACCGTCGAGGTTCAGGGCCGCCTCGATCAACGCGAGGTGGGTGAAGGCCTGCGGGTAGTTGCCCAGCGCGGTGCCGGCGGCGTCGACCTGCTCGGCGTACAGGCCGAGGGGCCCGGCGTACCCGCACAGTCGGTCGAACAGCTCCCCCGCCTCGTCGCGCCGCCCCGCCAGCACCAACGCGGAGACCAGCTCGAAGGAGCAGAGCAGGAACGCGCCCTCCTCACCGGGCAGGCCGTCGTCGATCGCGTACCGCCGGATCAGCGCCGGTGCGACGGCGAGGTCCCGCCGGACGCGGTCGATGGTGGCGACCACCCGCGGGTCGTCCCCGGGGAGGAACCCGACCAGCGGTATCCGCAGCAGCGAGGCGTCGAGCTGCGTCGAGTCGTACGCCAGCACGAAGCTGTCGATGCCGGTGTCGTAACCGCGCGCGATCACCTCGGCGTGGACGGCGTCGCGGTTGGTGCGCCACCTGTCGACGGGCGCGTCGCCGTCGCCGAGCAGGTCGGCGAGGCGGATGCCCCGGTCGAGGCAGACCCAGGCCATCACCTTCGAGTTGACG
Source organism: Micromonospora sp. NPDC002411 (assembly GCF_053592955.1). Taxonomy (NCBI): domain Bacteria; kingdom Bacillati; phylum Actinomycetota; class Actinomycetes; order Micromonosporales; family Micromonosporaceae; genus Micromonospora; species Micromonospora sp. NPDC002411. The sequence continues at coordinate 12,244 of NZ_JBSFBM010000196.1, forward strand.
TAGTGCCGGCGCGGTCCCCGGATCTCCCAGATGCCGTGGTCGGGTTCCCGCCACCGGGCGGCCATCGTGTCGACGTGCCGGCGCAGCACCCGCCACTGCGCACCTGTCAACTCGCCGGTGAGCTGCTGGTACGACAGCGCGGCGTCGAGCACGTGCCCGTACGTGTCGAACTGCACCTGGTGGGCGGCCTCGTTGCCGACGCGCACCGGGCGGGAGCCGGCGTAGCCGTCGAGGTGGTCGAGGACCCTCTCCTCGCCGGTCGCCCCGTGGATCCCGACGAGCGGGGGCAGGTCGGCGCCGGCACCGGCGCAGGTCGTCAGCAGGAAGCGCAGGTAGCGACGGCCCTCCTCGGCGTGGCCCAGCCGGAAGAGGGCGAGCAGCAGCAGCGCGGCGTCGCGGTGCCAGGTGAAGCGGTAGTCCCAGTTGCGGACCCCGCCGATCTCCTCGGGTAGCGCGGCGGTGGGCGCGGCGAGCAACGCCCCGGTCTCGTCGAAGGACAGCCCCCGCAGGACGGTGGCGCTGTGCCGCACCTGGTCGCTGCCGTGGCCGGTGTAGTCC
>NZ_JBSFBM010000197.1:0-12643 GCF_053592955.1 Micromonospora sp. NPDC002411
GTCTACTGCCTGTCCCGCGCCTCCGTCGACAAGACGGCGGAGTTCCTGGTCGCCAACGGTCCCGACGACCCGGAGGTACGCGACGCGCTGGCCAGGCGCAACGCGCCGCTGGCACGGTTCTGGCTGGACCAGCGGTCACCGGACGCACCCAAGCTTCCCGGGTTGGTGGGTCGGCGCGCGTTGATCGTGGACAACGAGGACACCTTCACCGGGATGCTGGCCCACCAGCTGGGCGCGTTGGGTCTGGAGGTGACCACACGGCCGTGGCACGCCAGCGGCTCCGTCGACGGGTACGACCTGGTGGTGGCCGGCCCCGGGCCGGGTGACCCGGGCAGTCCCGACGAGCCGAAGATGATGGCGGTACGCGAACTGCTGAACGGGTTGCTGGCGACCGGTCGTCCCACCCTCGCGGTCTGCCTCGGGCACCAGGTGCTGTCCGGGTTGTTGGGGCTGCCGCTGCACCGCAGGGACGCGCCTTATCAGGGGTTGCAGCGGGAGGTGCCGCTGTTCGGCGGGACCCGGCGGGTCGGGTTCTACTCGACGTTCACCGCGCGTGCGGAAGCCGACCGGCTGGACACCGCGTACGGGCCGGTGGAGCTGGCCCGGGACCCGGGTGACGGTGCTGTGCACGCCCTGCGGGGGCGCGGCTTCGCCGGGGTGCAGTTCCACCCCGAGTCGGTGCTCAGCCCGGACGGGCTCGCTGTGCTGACCGAGTTGTTGAGTGATCTGCTGCCGGCGCCGCGCCCGGACGAGCTGTCCGCGACGGGCGGACGCGCATAGTCGTCCCGCCTCGGGGTAGGGCTGGATCGACCGGTGGCACGGACGGGCCGAGAGCCCCCGCCCGCGCCACCGGTCGCTTCCGCCGTCAGCTGCCCAGGCCCGCCTTCAACGCGGCCCCGAGCTGCACCGCCCGCCGGGCCGTGAGCGCGCAGGCGCCCAGCGCCACGGCGTCCGGGGCGATCTCGCCGTTGTTGCTCGTGTGCGAGGGGCCGTAGGGGTTGCCGGCGATGAACTGGCTGGTGTCGGTGTAGCCGGGGGTCACCACGACACCGCCCCAGTGGTAGAAGACGTTGAACAGCGAGGTCAACGTGGTCTCCTGCCCGCCGTGCGAGGTCGCCGTCGAGGTGAAGGCGGAGTAGACCTTGTTGGCCAGCGCGCCCTGGGCCCAGAGCGGGCCGGTGGTGTCGATGAACTGCTTCAGCTGGGCGGCGATCATGCCGTACCGGGTCGGCGCGCCGAGGATCACCACGTCGGCCCAGGCCAGGTCGTCGATCATTGCCTCGGGTACGTCCTGGGTTTCCAGGTGGTGGGCCTGCCAGCCGGAGTTGGAGCGGATCGCCTCGTCCGGCGCCAGCTCGCGAACCTTACGCAGCCGCACTTCGGCTCCAGCATCCCCGGCGGCCTCGCACACGGCCTGCGCCATCTGGTACGTGATGCCGGTAGCGCTGTAGTAGATCACCGCTACCTTGGTCTGGGCAGCCATCAGATGTTTCCCCTAACTCGTCTCGGGTCAGCTCCCGCGACTACCCGATGCGCGCGCTCTCTAACGACAGCGCGCGAGGGTTCTCACCGATCGATCCGCCGGGCTCAAGTTTTCCGCAACTTCCGGGTGGTTACGGCCCCGCGCCGCACGCGGGCAGCGATCCTGATGTCATCGGTGCCGGCGGCAACGAGCCGCCGCCCCGCACCGAGCACCTGAACGGGGGATCGCGCTCCGCCGGCAACGGCGCTGGCGTAGCGCGATCAGGGGTCGTCGGATGTGCTCGGTGCCGCGAACGGCAGTCAGTGGACCAGGGTCGCCATCAGCCGCTCCAGCTCGGCCGCCGGGTCGGCGGTGAGCCCGGTGTGCACCGGCCCCGCCTGAATCATCGTGCTGCGCGGTGCCACCAGCCAGTGGAACCGCTCGCCGAGTCGCATTCGGGTCGCCGGCCCGTCACCGGAGCAGGTCCGGTCCCAGGAGCCGAGCGCGGCGGCCACCGCGGGCAGGTCGACGTCGGGGGCCAGTGCGCGCACCCGGTCGGCGTCCAGGTGCGTACGTGCCCCCAGGAAGTCGCGCTGCTGGCAGTAGAGCAGCACCCCGACGTTAATCTGCTCACCGCGCTCGATGCGGGGCACCAGCCGGATCAGCGCGTACTCGAAGGGTTGCCTCATGCCGCACCTCCCTGCGGCAGCCAGTCGGCCGTGTTGGCGACCCGGGCGGACAGGTGGTTGCGGTAGGCGGCCCGCGCCTCGTCGGCCGTCTCGAAGTCGGCAGCCGTCAGCCACTCGTCGGGCACCAGGGCCAGTACCTCGGTGAGCAGGTCCGGGGTGACCCGCGGGGCCAGGTCGGCGTCGGCTTCGGCGAGCCCGTCGGCGTACGGGGCGAGCACGTGGTCCTCGGCGCCACGGTAGGCACGGTGCACGGCGGCTTCGGCGCGCGGCCAGTTGTGGTGGAAGTAGAGCGAGGCGCCGTGGTCGATGAGCCACAGCTCCCGATGCCACACCAGCAGGTTGGGGTTGCGCCAGCTCCGGTCGACGTTCTCCACGTACGCGTCGAACCAGAGCACTCGCGACGCCAGCTCCGGGTCGACGGGGTGCGCCACCGGGTCGAAGCCCAGCGCCCCGGGAAGGAAGTCCATCCCCAGGTTCGCGCCGCCGCTGTTGCGCAGCAGTTCCTGCACCTCCTGGTCGGGTTCGGCCCGCCCGATCACCGGGTCGATGTCGAGCACCACCAGCGGCGGTACGCGAAGCTCCAGACGGCGGGCCAGCTCAGCGCAGATCACCTCGGCGACGAGCGCTTTGGGCCCCTGCCCGGCGCCCCGGAACTTCGCCACGTACGTGCCGAGGTCGTCGGCCTCCACGACGCCCGGCAGCGAGCCGCCCTCGCGTAGCGGGGTGACGTAGCGGATCGCGGTGACCTGGCGGAGCACGTGATCAACCCTACTGTGAGCGTCGTTGTCGGATCACCGTGGTTGCTGGAGACCGCGTAGGAGCAGGTCGACGAGCCGGCGGGGGTCGTACGCCGGGTCGTTGTTCCGGCCGATGCAGAGGTTGCCGATGCCGCGCATCAGCTCGTAGGGGCCCGTGCCGGGGATGATCTCGCCCGAATCGACAGAGGCGTCGAGCAGTTGCGCACAGACCGGCACGAGCCGGTCGACGAAGTAGGTGTGCAGCGCGTCGAAGCCGCCGGTGTCCGATTGCAGCGCGTTGGCCAGCCCGTGCTTCGTCACCAGGAAGTCGGTGAAGAGGTCGACCCACTGGCGGAGTGCGGCCAGGGGTGAGGCGGCGTTCGCCAGCAGGGTCGGGCCAGCCTCGGCGCAGGCCTCGACCTGATGGCGGTAGACGGCGACGACGAGGTCGGCCCGGGTCGGGAAGTGCCGGTAGATCGTCCCGATGCCGACTCCGGCCCGGGCCGCGATCTCCCGGATCGGCGCTTCGACACCGGAGGTGACGAACACCGCGGCGGCGGCGGCGAGGAGCGTCTGCTGGTTGCGCAGCGCGTCGGCCCGTTTGCCACGGGCCGGCACCTCCGGGGACTGACTCGTCGCCGACACCGGCTCTCCTTCACCCAGGCGATTGGAAAACGGATCAGCGTTCCGTATATTAGTGGAACAGCGATCCGATTCGACTGTAGCGGAAGCCTGCGGCTCAGTGCCCGGCGCCAGCCGCCCCGACACCACATCAGCAACCCGGGAAGGCAACCCATGAACGCACCGACTCTCGCCGCCGACACCGTCGGCACCCCGGTCCTCTCCGTCAGCCCGATCGTGCTGCCGACCCCCGACCGCCCCGTGGACCTGCGGGTACGCGTCTCCGCGCCGATGACCGGCACCGCACTGCCCATCATCCTGCTCTCGCACGGCCACGGACTCTCGAACAACCTCTCCTCGCTCAACGGCTACGGGCCCCTCGCCAACCACTGGGCGGCACACGGCTTCGTGGTGATCCAGCCCACCCACCTGGACTCGAAGACCTTGAGCCTCGATCCCGGTGACCCCGAGGCCCCGCTCTACTGGCGATCGCGCGCTCGGGACATGACGCGCATCCTCGACCAGTTGGACACGATCGAGGCGGCCGCGCCACACCTGCGCGGGCGCCTGGATCGGGGCAGGGTCGCCGTGGTCGGGCACTCGATGGGCGGGCACACCGCCGCCCTGTTGCTGGGCGCTCGGCTCACCGACCCCCGGGACGGGACGCCCGTCGACCTGGCCGAGCCCCGGATCAGCGCCGGGGTGCTCCTCGCCGCGCCGGGTGGAGGCGGCGACGCGCTCAGCGACGTGGCAAGGAGCTACGGATTCTTCGAAACCACGGACTTCTCCACGATGACGACACCCGCACTCGTCGTGGCCGGCGACAAGGACACCTCCGAACACCTGACAGTGCGGGGCGCGCAGTGGCACGCCGATCCGTACGTCCTGTCGCCCGGCCCCAAGGCGTTGCTGACCCTCTTCGACGCAGAGCACTGTCTCGGCGGGATCTCCGGATACGACGCGGCCGAGACCACCGACGAGAACCCACGGCGGGTAGCAGCGGTCGCCGCGCTCGCCGGGGCGTACCTGCGCAGCACGCTCTACCCCGGGGACCCCGTGTGGCAGGCCACGTGTGACGCGCTGACCTCGGGAGCCGACGCGGTCGGAAGGGTCGAGTCGAAGTAGGGCACCGGGTGGGGGCCAGCGGCACGCCCTGGCCCCCACCTCACCGGGTCGATGTCAGTCGAGCTTGTCGCGCAGCTTGTCGACCTGGGTCTGAAGGCGGTCCACCGCGTTCTCGTTGTTGACGAACGTGGTGATCCCCGCGGCCAGACCCAGCCCGATCAGCACGGCCAGGATGCTGAGCACCAGGCCTCCGATCGACACGCCACGACCGGTGACCCCGGGTCGGCGCGCCATCTTGAGGCCGACGATGCCGAGGATGATCCCGATGATGCCGAGCACCAGCCCCAGCCAGGCGAGGATCGCCGTCAACACGCTGAACAGACCGGCCACCCCGAACACCAGGGCGAAGGTCGCCGCGGCGCTCGTCTTCGCGTGGGCGTCCCCCCGATGGCTCCGGGACCCGGCCGTTACGCCGGCGCCCCGGGCCGGCTCGCTTGCGGCAGTCATGAGGCTCCCCTCCGTACGCGCGGCGCGCGCACTGTCGGGTGACCGCCTTCCCACCGGTTCGGCCGTTATGCCACCCCGCCGGGGCGTGCTGCTGACGGAGTGCCGCCACGGGGACGCCGCTGTCGGACGGTTGTCCTACCCTGGCGCGACGGCCCGGGAGAGGAGTTCGATGAGCGGGGAACTCACGGCATCCGAAGCGCTCGGTCTACGGATGACGAGCCTGCTGCTACGCCCGCACCCGAGCATCCGACCCGGCACCGTCGCCGACGTGGTGCAGTGGTTCGGCGCGATGCAGGCGCAGGACCTGGCGAGCGGCCTGTGGTCGCTGGGTGCCCGGCTGCCCGGGCAGAGCGTCGCCGACGTGCAGGCGGCGTTGGAGCGGCGCGAGGCGCTGCGCACCTGGCCGATGCGGGGCACCGTGCACCTCGTCCCGCCCGCCGACGCCCGCTGGATGCTGGAGCTGACCGGCGTACGCTCGCTCTCCGGCTCGGCGACCCGGCGGGCGCAACTCGGTCTCACCGAGGCCGACGAGGGCCGCGCGATGGACGTGCTCGGCGAGGCGCTGGCCGGCGGCGGCCGACTCACCCGCGCCCAGTGCCTCGCCACCCTGCGCGAGGCCGGCATCGGCACCGACGGGCAGCGCGGTTACCACCTGCTGTGGTCCGCCAGCGTGCGCGGGGTGACCTGCGTGGCCCCGAACGTCGGCACCGAACAGACCTTCGCCCTGCTCGACGAGTGGGCGCCCGAGTCGCGCCAGCTGCAACGGGACGAGGCACTGGCAGTGCTAGCCCACCGGTACGTCCGTGGCCACGGACCGGTCACCGCCCGCGAGTTCGCCGGCTGGAGCGGCCTCACGCTGACCGACGCGCGGCGCGGCCTGGCCGCCGCCGAGAGCGCACTGACCACCGTACGGGTCGACGGCGAGCCGATGTACGTCGAAGCGGCACTGGCCGACCTGCCGCGTGTTCCGCGGGACGACCTGCTGGTGCTGCCCGGCTTCGACGAGTACCTGCTCGGCTACCGGGACCGCCGGCTGATGCTCGACAGTGCCCACCAGCAGGCCGTCGTGCCGGGCAACAACGGCATCTTCCAGGCCACGGTGGTCCGTGCGGGTCGGGTCGTCGGTGTGTGGAAGCGCAAGATCGGCCGCACCGCGGTAACCGTGACCGTCCAGCCCCTCACGACGCTCGACGCCGCCGCGCGGGCCCGGGTGGAGGAGGCGCTGGGGCGGTACGCGGACTTCCTCGGGCTGCCTGCGCGCTTCGACTGGCTGGCGTGACCTGAGCGACGTCAGTCCTGGTCGGCCCGTTGCGGGCGGGCGGTGGTGAGCAGGTCGACGATCCGGGCCACCCGGGGGTCCGTGCGGATCTCCGCGACGGTCGCCGGCAGCGGCAGCCGCCAGTTCGGGTACTCGTCCACGGTGCCCGGCATGTTGGGCTGGCGCACCTCGCCCAGCACGTCGTAGAGGGAGACGCCGAGCAACCGGGTGGGGCTGGCCGCGAGCGCGGCGTGCATCGCCACCACCACGTCGTCGTCGGATGTCGCAGCCGGGTCGGGCAGCAGATTCTCCGCGCGCAGCATGTCCAGCAGGCGCTTCCGGTCCGTGGCGGCCCGAGCCCGTTCCACCGCCACGTCGGTGTCGAGCAGCTTCAACTCGTCGCGCACCCGCACGTGTTCACCGGTCAGGAAGCCCGGCGCGGTGGGCAGGTCGTGCGTCGAGATCGTGGCCAGCGCGTTGCGCGGCCAACGGGCCGGCGGGACGAACGCGCCGTCGTCGTCGCGGGCGAACCACAGCACCGTCGATCCGAGCATGTTGCGCCCGCGCAGCCCTCGGGTCACCGCCGGTTGGACGGTGCCGAGGTCCTCACCGACCACCACCGCGCCGGCCCGGTGCGCCTCCAACGCGAGGATGCCGAGCATCGCGTCGGCGTCGTAGCGCACGTAGGTGCCCTCCGCCGCCCCGGCGCCCGGCGGCACCCACCACAGCCGCCACAGACCGGCGACGTGGTCGACCCGCAGGCCACCCGCGTGCCGCAGGGTGCGGCGCAGCATGTCCCGATAGGCGGCGTACCCGGTGGCGGCGAGCCGATCCGGCCGCCACGCGGCGAGCCCCCAGTCCTGGCCGAGCTGGTTGAAGTCGTCCGGTGGCGCGCCGACCCGCACGCCCTGGGCCAGGACGTCGGCGAGCTGCCAACCGTCCGCACCGCCGGGGTCGATGCCGACGGCCAGGTCGTGCACCACGCCAACCGGCATCCCGGCCGCCCGGGCCGCCGCCGTGACGGCGTCGAGCTGCTCGTCGCACAGGTGCTGCAACCAGGCGTGGAAGTCGACCCGGTCGGCGAGCTGCCGGCGCTGCTCGGCGACCGCCGGGGAATCCGGGTGGTGCAGGTCCTCCGGCCAGGCACGCCAGTCGTTGCCGTGCCGCTCGGCGAGCGCGCACCAGGTGGCGAAGCTGGCCAGCGCCGGGTCCGCGCCGAGGTCGACCGGCTGGGCGTACGGGTGCAGCAACTCCAGCGCGTGCCGCTTGGCGTCCCACACCTGGTCGTAGTCGATCAGCTCGCCGCGGTCGGGGCGCAGGGCGTCCACCACCGCACGGGTCGCCGGGTCGGCCGCCCGGTACGCAGCGGTGTCGCTGACCCGCAGGTAGAGCGGGTTGACGAAGCGTCGACTGGCCGGCGAGTAGGGCGATGCGGCGACCGGGTGCGCCGGCCCGACGGCGTGCAGCGGGTTGAGCAGCACCAGCCCCGCACCGGTCTCACCGGCCCAGGTGGTGACGTCGGCGAGGTCACCGAGGTCACCCATGCCCCAGGAGCGTTCCGAGGTGAGCGCGTAGAGCTGGAGCATCCAGCCCCAGGTGAGCGGGGGCACCGGCAACCGGCGGGGCACCACCACGAGCGTCGCCTCCCGGTCGGCGCAGGCCAACCGGTGCCAGCCCAGTGGCAGGTCCGCCGGCAGCTCGCCGTCGACAGCGCGTCGACTGCCGTCCTCAAGGGTCACGACGCCTGCGCCGGGCAACGCCCGGGTCGTGCCGTGGGTGAGCACCACCGTCGGCGGCAGCGCGTCCCGGTCGACCGCGCGGGCTGCGGCGAGCGCGTCCGCGATGGCCGTCGGGCTGGTGGCGTCCACGCCGAGCAGGCCGAGCACACCCACAACGGTCTCCGGTGCGACATCGACGCGGCGGTGCCGCCAGTCCTCGTACCAGGTGGACACGCCGTGCGCGTTCGCCAGCGCGGCCAGTCGTCGGTTCATCCCGCTCCCCCGCCTTACGACGCGACCTCCGACCACCTTGCCACGACCGGGCCTGCGGCGCAGGACAGGGCGAGGGCCGGCGGGCGAACCCGCCGGCCCGTCGGTCTGGACGCCGTCAGTCGCCGAGCGCCCCGGCAGCCCGACCCTCGCGCAGGGTCAGGTTCCGTCCGGTGGACGGGTCGAACAGGTGAATCTTCTCCAGGTTGAACCAGACCCGCCGCGACTGCCCCTCGGCGACAGCGGACTCCGCGGACAGCCGGGTCACCAGGTTGCCACCAGCACCGGCGAAGTCGGCGGCACCGGCGTCGGCGGCCAGTTCCTCCAACTCGGCGGCGCTGGCCTTCTCCCCCTCGACGGTGAAGTAGACGTACTTGTCCGAGCCCATCGACTCGACGATGTCGACAGGCGCCTCGAACTCCATGCCCCGACGGCGGGTGTCGTCGTCGACCAGTTCGGCGTCCTCGAAGTGCTCGGGGCGGATGCCGAGGATCAGCTCGCGGGGCGCGTCGGCGGCCTCCAACTCCCGGCGGACCCGGTCGCCGAGCGGCACGTCCCCCAGGGCGGTGTGCAGGCTGCCGTCCTGAACGGCGGCGTGCAGGAAGTTCATCGACGGAGAGCCGATGAAGCCGGCAACGAAGAGGTTGCGGGGGTGGTCGTACAGCTCCTGTGGTGGCCCGACCTGCTGCACCGCACCTCCCCGCATGATCACCACGCGGTCGCCGAGGGTCATCGCCTCGGTCTGGTCGTGGGTGACGTAGACGGTGGTGGTGCCGAGCTGCTTCTGCAACCGGGACACCACTGTGCGCATCTGCACCCGCAGCTTGGCGTCGAGGTTGGACAGCGGCTCGTCCATGAGGAACGCCTTGGGCTGACGGACGATCGCCCGGCCCATCGCGACCCGCTGGCGTTGACCACCGGACAGGTTGGCCGGCTTGCGGTCCAGCAGTGCTGTCAACTCCAGCACCTTGGCCGCCTCGTCGACCTTGGAGTTGATGGTCTCCTTGTCCAGCTTCGCCAGCCGCAGCGGGAACGCCATGTTCTCCCGCACTGTCATGTTCGGGTACAGGGCGTACGACTGGAACACCATGGCGATGTCCCGGTCCCGGGGAGCCTTGTCGTTGACCCGCTGCCCGGCGATGCGCAGCTCGCCGGAGCTGATGTCCTCCAACCCGGCGATCATGTTGAGGGTGGTGGACTTTCCGCAGCCCGAGGGGCCGACCAGGATCACGAACTCACCGTCGGCGATCTCCAGGTCGACGTCCTGCACGGCGACGGTCCCGTCCGGGAAGCTCTTGCTCACCTTGTCCAGCACGATGTCAGCCATGACTACTCACCTATCCCTTGACTGCGCCGGAGGTCAGACCGGACACGATGCGACGCTGGAAGAAGAGGACGAACAGGATGATCGGCACGGTGATCACCACGGCGGCGGCGCAGATCGCCCCGGTGGGGTCCTCGAACTGCGACGCGCCGGTGAAGAACGACAACGCTGCCGGCACCGTGCGGGACCGCTCGGTGGAGGTCAGCGAGATGGCGAACAGGAAGTCGTTCCAGCAGAAGATGAAGACCAGGATCGCCGTGGTGAACAGCCCGGGCGCGGCCAGTGGCGCGATCACCCGCCGGAACGCCTGCCCCTGGGTGGCGCCGTCCATCTTCGCTGCCTTCTCCAGGTCCCACGGGATCTGTTTGAAGAACGCCGACAGGGTGTAGATCGCCAGCGGCAGCGCGAAGGTGATGTACGGCAGGATCAGCCCGGGCCAGGTGTCGAAGATCCCCAGCTGTCGCTCGATCTCGAACAACGGCGACACCAGTGACACCTGCGGGAACATCGCGATCAGCAGGGAGATGCCGACCAGCAGTTTCTTGCCGGGGAAGTCCAGCCGACTGATCGCGTACGCGGCCATCGCACCGAGCACCACAGCGATCAGCGTGGCGATCAGGGCGATGCCGATGGAGTTGACGAGGGCCCGGACGAACTGGTCGGTGTCGAAGATCGTCCGGTAGTTGTCGAGCGTCCACTCTCGTGGGATGAAGTTCCCGTCGGTGAGGGTGGCCGGCGTCTTGAACGACAGCGACGCGATCCACAGCACCGGGACGAGCGCGAAGACGACCACGAGGACGTCGAGCAGACCCCAGCGCAGCTTCGCCCTGCCAGTGGTTTCGACAGACATGTCAGCGCCTCTCCCCGTCGTCGCTGCCGGGGGCAGCGGTGCCGAACAGCTTCACGAAGACGAACGCGATGATCGCCACGGTGATGAAGATCAGGACCGACATCGTCGAGCCGATGCCGAGGTTGAGGCCCCGGAGCAGGTTGTTGTAGGCGAGCATCGACACCGACGACGTCTCGTTGCCTCCGGCGGTGAGCACGTAGATGTTGTCGAAGACCCGGAACGCGTCCAGGGTGCGGAAGAGCAGGGCGACCAGGATCGCCGGCTTCATCACCGGCAGCATCACCTTCGTGAACTTCTGCCAGGCTGTCGCACCGTCGGTCGAGGCGGCCTTGAGCAGGTCCTCCGGCACCAACGCCAGCCCGGCCATCAGCAGCAGCGCCATGAACGGCGTGGTCTTCCAGATCTCGGCGAGCATGATGATCGCCAGCGAGCTGGCCCGCTCGGTCAGCGGGGCGCCGTCGCTGAACAGGTCGGCGAGGTAGCCGGTGCCGGGCGTCCAGGCGTACCGCCAGGAGAACGCGGCGACCACTGTGACGATCCCGTACGGGATGAGCGCCGAGGTCCGGACCAGGCCGCGCCCGACCAGGGTGCGGTGCATGATGATCGCCAGGCCCATGCCGAGCACCAGTTCCACGACCACGGTGACCACCGTGATCAGCGTCGTCACCCCGAACGCGGTCCACCAGAACTCGTTGGTGAGCACCGTGACGTAGTTCTCCAGCCCGATGAACTCCCGTTGGTCGGGGAAGCGCAGGTCGAAGCGCTGCAACGACAGCCAGACCGAGTAGATGATCGGGTACGCGGTCACCAGGACCATGACCAGCGCGGCGGGCGCGCAGAGCAGCCAGCCGAGCCGTCGTTCGGCCTTCTTGTTCGCGCTCAGCGGCGCCTTGCGACGGCTGCCGCGTTGGGCGGGCACTGTGGGTGTCGTGGTCTTCTCGACGGTGTCCGCGCTCACGGCAGCACCCCCTTCGACTGGAGGGCGTCGGCGATGGCCTTGCGCAGCTCGTCGGCGGTCTGCTGCGGGCGGATCCCCGACGGCGGCGACAGGATCGCCGACATCACTGTGGAGATGCTCTGGTAGGCGGGGGTGAGGGGACGCGTCGCCGGGTCCTTCAGCTCCTCCAGGATGGTGTCCTTCATCGGGTACGCCTCGGTCATCTCCGGGTCGTCGTAGACGGCCTCGATGGTGGGCGGCACGCCGTCGTTGATGGCGGAGAACTTCTGGTGTTCGGCGCTGCGGATGCACCGGGCCGCCTCGAAGGACAGCTCAGGATGCTTGGAGTAGGAGCTGACCGCCAGGTTGACGCCACCGATGGTGACCTTGCTGGGGGTACCCTCGTCGATGCCGGGGATCCGCGCCCAGCCGACCTGCTTGGCCAGGTCCGGGTTCGCCTCCTGAAGCGCCGGGTAGACGAACGGCCAGTTCACCTGGAACGCGCCGGCGCCGGACTGGAACTCCAGCCGGACCGGGTCCTCGGTGGCGTTGCTGAACGACGGCGAGGTCACGCCCGACGTGGCGAAGCGCTTGAGCTGGTCCAACGCCCGGACCGCGCCCTCGTCCATCGCCGCCTTCGAGCCGTCGTCGGTGAGGATCTTCCCGCCGGCGCTCTCGGCCAGGGTGTTGTAGAGGACGACCAGGCCCTCGTACTGGGCGCCCATGGTGAGCACCTGGTACGGCTTGCCCTGGTCCTTGAGCTGCTGGGCCGCGCTGATCATCTGGTCCCAGGTGGTCGGCGGCTGCGGCACCAGGTCCTTGCGATACCAGAGCAGCTGGACGTTCGTGTTCTTCGGGGCCGCGTACAGCTTGTCCTTGTAGCGGGCGGTCTCCAGCGGCCCGGCGAGGGTGCCCTGCTCGGCCTCGGCCTTGTCCTGGCCGGTCCACTCCCGGATCCACTTGGCGCTGGCGAACTCCTGGGTCCAGGTCACGTCCAGGCCGAGCACGTCCATGCCGGTGTCCTCGGCGGCGAGCCGGCGCACCATCTGCACCCGCTGGTCGTCGGCCTGCCGGGGCAGCACCCGGTAGGCGATCTCGTACCGTCCCTGGGCCCAGGTCGACGGCGGGCCCGAATCCGAAGCGCGGGTAGTAGTCGGGATGCCCGAGCAGCACCACGAGCGGCTCGTCCCGCGCGTCGGCCGCGC
>NZ_JBSFBM010000198.1:0-12624 GCF_053592955.1 Micromonospora sp. NPDC002411
CCGGGCGTGGTCGGCCCGCCCGTACGGCATCGGGTTGGCCTGCGGCCCGTCCCGGCTCGTGGTGGTCGACCTCGACCGACCCAAGGGCGACACCGCCGGCCCGACCGGGCTGGACACCCTTGCCGACCTGGCCGCCGCACACGCTGCCCTCATCGACCCGACGTACACCGTGACCACCGGGCGGGGCGGCACCCACCTCTACTACCGCCACCCCGACGACGGGCCGGAGCTGCGCAACACGGCCGGCACGCTCGGCCCGCTGGTCGACACCCGCGCCCACGGCGGCTACGTGGTGGCCGCCGGCAGCACCGTGGCCGGTCGGCCCTACCGGGTGGACCTGGATACCGACCCCGCCCCGCTGGCCGGGTGGCTGGCCGGGCTGCTCACTCCGGCGCCGCTTCCGCCGCAGCGGCCGGTGGTGGTGTCGCTGCCGACCGACCGCAGCGGCGCGTACGTCCGGGCCGCGATCAACCGGGAAGCCGACCGGATAACCACCGCGCCGGCAGGGGAGCGCAACCGGGCGCTCTACATCGCTGCCGTCGCCCTCGGGCAACTCGCGGCCGGTGGATCGCTCACCGAAACGGACGCCTCGGGAGTGCTGGAACAAGCCGCAGCATCGGCCGGGTTGGGCAGCGTCGAGACGGCACGCACCATCCGATCCGGGCTAGCCGCCGGCAGCAAGCGACCCCGGCAGGTGGCCGCATGAGCGCCGCCCGACTGCACCTGGTCACCGACCATCCCGACGCCACCGGCGAGCCGGCCACGGGCGGCCCGCTGTGGGATGTTCCAGTGCCCCTGACCGGGCCGACCACCGCGCCGCCGCCGTTCCCGGTCGACGTGTTCCCCGCGTGGCTGGGCGACATGGTGACCGGCGTCGCCCGCTTCACGCAGACCGACCCGGCCATGGCCGGCACCCTCGCCGTCGCCGTGCTCTCCGCGTGCGCGGGTGGCCGCCTGGAAGTCGAACCGGTCGGCGGGTGGCGCGAGCCCGTGAACGTGTTCGCCGCCGTGATCGCCGGACCCGGCGAGCGGAAGTCACCCGTACATCGGGCGATGACCGCGCCGCTGTTCGCCGCTCAGTCGACGTTGGGTGAGGCGATGCGACCTCGGATCGCTGAGGCTGCGGCGCTGCGGGATATCGCCGACCGGCACGCCGAGCAGGCCAAGGCTCAGGCGGCCAAGGCCAGCGAGCCGGGCAAGCGCGATGAGGCCGCCGCCGAGGCGGTAGCCGCCGCGATCGCGGCCGAGGCGATCACCGTTCCCGGCCTGCCCCGGCTGATCGTGGATGACGCCACCCCGGAAGCCCTCATCGGGTTGATGGCCGCGAACGGCGGACGGATGGCGATCATCTCGGATGAGGGCGGGATCTTTGACACCCTCGCCGGTCGCTTCTCCGGTGCCCCGAACCTTGATCCGTACTTGAAGGGTCATGCGGGGCAGCCGATGAGCAACGAACGGCAGACCCGCGAGGGTGCCTCGGTCGACAAGCCCGCGCTGACGGTGTGCGTGATGGCGCAACCGACCGTGCTGCGGAAATTCGGCGGGAACGCGGACCTCGCCGGGCGCGGGCTGCCTGCCCGGTTCCTGTTCGCCCTGCCCCGGTCGCTCGCCGGGTATCGGCTGGTCGACACGGAGCCGGTGCCCGAGGCGGTGACGGCCGGCTACCGGCATCGGGTGCATGATCTGGCCGCCACCTTCGCCGAGTGGGAAGACCCCGCCGTGGTGACCCTCACCGCCGAGGCCGGGCGGGTGCGGTTGGCTGCCGCTCAGGAGGTGGAGGCGCAGCTACGCCCCGGCGGGACGCTGCACGACATGCGGGAGTGGGGCAACAAGCTCTCCGGCGCAACGCTCCGATTGGCCGGGTTGCTGCACGTCGCCCACCACCCCGCCGACGCGTGGCGACGCCCCATCGACGCCGACCGGATGACCGACGCCGTGAGGTTGGCCGAGTTCTTCGCCGCGCACTACCGGGCCGCGCTCACCACCATCGGCAGTGACGCCGCGATGGAGAACACCCGGTACGTGCTCGGGGTGCTCACCACTAAGGGCATGGCGACGTTCACCCGCCGGGAGCTGCACCGCCGGGTGTCCCGGCGGCTGCCGAAGTCCGATGAGGTGTCGGCGGTGCTCGCCGAGCTGGCCGCCCTCGGGTGGGTCCGCTCTGGCGCGGATGGTCGGTACGAGCTGCACCCGCGCGCTGTGGCCGAGGTGCCCGGAAGCGTTGACACGTTGACAACCGGCCCCGACGCCGACGTTTCCGCAGCTCAGACCACCCGCGAGGGTGTCAACGGGGGGCGTTGACAGGCGTTGACAGGCGTTGACAATCCGCCGCCGGTCGACCCGGTGTCAGCGGGTGTCAACGCCTGTCAACGGGGGGCGTTGACACCTCGACACCGCCTCTCACCTGCGGAAACGTGCCCGCACCGGCCGATTGTCAACGTGTCAACGCTTCCCGGCCCCCTCCCGGCCCGCACCCGTGCTACCGCCGGTCGATCGGCACCCGGAAACGGCCCCCTGAGAGCCACACAGACGGTTCGGCCCTATGCCTTACCCCAACCCTGCCCGGATCTTGCCTCTACGGCGCTCTCAGCGGGCCGCCCTACGCCGTTCTGCCGAACTGCCACCCCGACCCTCCACAGACGACCGACGCCGACCGGAAGGCGCTCACCGCGCCAATCAGCCCGCAAGACACCCCGCTGAAACAGCCGCAGCGCTGGCCACCCTCGCCCGCCCCGGGTGTTCCAGCGCTCCACCTGCACCCCGCACGAGGGAGGCCCCGCCCATGCCCGCGCGCCGCACCCCGACCGGCGACCTGCTCACCCTCGCCGAAGTCCTCGACGAACTACGCGTACCCCGGTCGACCTTCTTCCGCTGGAAGGCCACCGGCCGCGCACCCCGAACGATCAAGTACCCAAACGGCAGCCTGTACGTCCGCCGCCGCGACCTGGACAACTGGCTCAACGACCACGAAGAGGCAGCATGAGCACCTACGAGGTACGCATCTGGGCTACCCGCGAATACCAAGGACGCGACCGCAAGACAGGCAAGGAGCGCAAGAGCTACCGCGTCCGGTGGGAGGTGGCCGGGCGCGAATTCGGCAAGACGTTCCAGACACGAGCGATGGCAGAAAGCTTCCGATCACGCCTCGTCATTGCGCAGCGCGAGGGAATCGCGTTCGACAAGCCAACCGGCATGCCGGAACCGATGGCACGAGAGCTGAACAGCCGAACGTGGTACGAAGTCGCGGTGGCGTTCGTCGACATGAAATGGTCCCGGGCCGCCGCGACCCAGCGAAAGAGCATCGCCGACGCCCTCACGACCGTGACGCCCGCATTCTTGAGCAGCACGCGGGGAGCGCCCTCCGATGCCGAGATCCGGAAAGCGCTGTATACGTGGATCTTCAACAAGTCGCAGCGGGATGCCGATGCGCCGGCCGACCTGGCACCGGTCATCCGGTGGCTTAAGGCCAATACGCTGCCGCTGACCGAACTGGCGAATGCGGCGACGATTCGGAAGGCGCTCGATACGCTGGCGACCCGGCTCGACGGCGGACCTGCCGCCGCGAACACGGTTGCCCGCAAGCGAGCCGTCCTCTTTAGCGCGCTCAAATACGCGGTGGAGCTGCGATACCTCGACGCGCACCCGATGGATTTCGTCCAGTGGCGTGCGCCGAAAAACGAAGAGAAAATCGACCGAAAGGTCGTGGCGAATCCACAGCAAGCACGCTTACTGCTGGCCGCCGTGAGTGACCGAGATCCGGCCCTAGCGGGGTTCTTCGCGTGCATGTACTTCGCAGCGCTCCGACCGTCTGAGGTAATGCACCTGAGAGACGATGAATGCGAACTACCCGAAGAGGGTTGGGGGTGGCTTCACCTCAGCGGGTCAACGCAACACGTCGGCGAGGAATGGAGCGACAGCGGCGAAATGCGTGAGGACCGAGAGCTAAAGCATCGAGCGAAAAAGGCGACGCGCGACGTGCCCGCCTGCCCGGAACTTGTCCGCATCCTGCGGCACCATCGGCAGCACTACGGCAACCCGGGCGGGCGGATGTTCAACGCGCCCGGCTCACGGCCTGGCCCCGTCACGAAGAGCACCTACCTGAGAGCCTGGCGGCAGGCACGGGAACAGGCGCTTACCCCTGCCCAGCAACGCTCCGTCCTGGCACGGGTGCCCTACCACCTGCGGCACGCTGCCGTGTCGCTCTGGCTGAACGCTGGTGTGCCGGCTACCCAGGTCGCCGAGTGGGCAGGGCACAGCGTGCACGTCCTACTCAAGGTCTACGCCTCTTGCATCGACGGTCAGGACGAGGCGGCACGGAAGCGGATCGAGGCGGCGCTAGCTACCTCCTGACCAGCACGAGAGCGCCCGACCGGCCGACGAAACTTTGCCGCCCATTTGCCGCGACGAGTGAGACGCGGCGGCCCCGAACGGGACGAAGTGAGACTGACTCACCATTCACAGAAGCGCCCCCCGGCCAGCGTTCGCGCTGGTCAGGGGGCGTTTTTGCTGCCTACAGGGGCGGAGGGTGTGGGATTCGAACCCACGAAGACATCGCTGCCTTACCGGTTTTCAAGACCAGCGCCATCGGCCACTAGGCGAACCCTCCTGGGCCGCCACCCGCAGGCGTACGGCCACGCATAGTCTGCCACGGCTCGCTCCGGCCGGCCCGGTGTCCCTCCCCGTACCGGTTGGGCAGGCGCTCCAGCGGGTCCACTGTGGGCTGGAGGGTGCGCCTGCGGCATCAGGTGTGATCGGGTAAGACTGAGCCATGCGAGCCATCACCATTCCGCAGCCCGGTGGACCCGAAGCGCTGGTCTGGGCCGAGGTGCCCGACCCGGAGCCGGGCCCGGACGAGGTGATCGTGGATGTGCGGGCCAGCGGGGTCAACCGCGCTGATCTGCTGCAACGGCAGGGAAACTATCCGCCGCCGCCCGGCGCGTCCGCGTACCCCGGATTGGAATGTTCCGGGGTCATCACGGTGGTCGGCGCGGACGTTGCCGGGTGGGCGGTCGGGCAGCAGGTCTGCGCGCTGCTGGCCGGCGGCGGGTACGCGGAGCGGGTGGCGGTGCCCGCCGGGCAGTTGCTGCCGGTGCCGGCGTGCGACCCGGTCGACGCCGGAGGGCTGCCCGAGGTGGCCTGCACGGTCTGGTCGAACCTGGTCCAGGTGGGGCGGCTCGGCGCTGGTGACACTCTGCTCGTGCACGGTGGGGGCAGTGGGATCGGCACCTTCGCGATCCAGCTCGGGGCTGCACTGGGCGCCACCGTCCTGACCACCGCCCGGGAGGCCAAGCACTCCCGGCTGCGTGAGCTGGGCGCGTCGCACACGATCGACTACCGGGAGCAGGACTTCGAAGAGGAGGTCCGGCGAGCCACCGACGGTCGCGGCGTCGACGTCGTCCTGGACATCATGGGCGCGTCCTACCTGGGGCGGAACGTCTCGGCGCTGGCCACCGGCGGACGGCTGGTGGTGATCGGCATGCAGGGTGGGCGCAAGGCCGAGCTGGATCTCGGCGCGCTGCTGACCAAGCGGGCGAGTGTCGCCGCGACGTCGCTGCGCTCCCGGCCCCTCGCCGAGAAGGCGGAGATCGTCCAAGGCGTACGGGCCGAGGTGTGGCCGTTGATCGAGGCGGGCACGGTCCGACCGATCGTCGACCGGCGGCTGCCGATGACCGAGGCGGCGGAGGCACACCGGCTCGTCGAGTCGAACGATCACTTCGGCAAGGTGCTGCTCACCCTGGGGTGACGGCGGGAGGCGCGTCAGCTGGTCGTGGCAGCATCAGGCGGGCGCCGGGCCCTTCGCCGGCCAGCGCGTCCCCGGGGTTGTAGAGCACGCAGCGTTGCAGGGAGAGGCACCCACAGCCGATGCAACCGTCGAGGTTGTCGCGGAGCTCGGCGAGCAGTCTGATCTTCTCGTCCAACCGGCTCCGCCAGCTCGCGGAGAGCTGCGCCCAGTCCTGTGGGCTGGGGGTGCGGCCTTCGGGGAGCGAGTCGAGTGCCGCCCGGATCTCATCGAGCGAGACGCCGACCTGCTGGGAGATCCGGATGAAGGCCACCCGCCGCAACTCGGCGCGGGCGTAGCGGCGCTGGTTGCCGCCGGTCCGGTCGGCGCGGATCAGCCCGAGTCGTTCGTAGTAACGCAGCGCCGAGGGGGCCACGCCGGAGCGGACGGACAGCTCACCGATCGTCAACGAATCCGGCATCACCAGGTCCTTTAGTTGAAGTGCACTTCAACTAAAGGTTAGCCCGCTCGAAAGAGCTGGCGTCGGTCAGCGGGGCGCGGGGACCGGGCGGCGGCGGGCGCGCTCGCGACCGAGGATCCAGATCGCCTCGACCCCGTCCTTCCAGGTGATCTTCTTGCCCTCTTCCCGGCCACGTGCCCGGTAGCTGATCGGCACCTCGTACGGGCGGATGCGGCGACGCAGCAGCTTGCCGGTCACCTCGGCCTCCATGCCGAAGCCGCGAGAGCGCACCTCAAGCGACCGGTAGAGCGCCACCGGCATCAGCTTGAAGCAGGTCTCCAGGTCACCGATGTACGAGTTGAACAGCACGTTGGCGGCCATCGTGACGCCCTTGTTGCCCATCACGTACCAGAAGCTGTAGGCGCTGTGGCTGCCGAAGGTGCGATTGCCGTAGACCACCGTGGCCCGCCCGTCGAGCACCGGGTCGAGCAGCTTGGGGATGTCCTGCGGGTCGTACTCCAAGTCGGCGTCGAGGATGACCATGTAGTCACCCTCCGCGCTGTCGACAGCCGTCTTGATGGCGGCACCCTTGCCAGCGTTGCGCTGGTGGGTGATGACCCGCAGGCGCGCGTCGTCGGCGCGGCCGAGGACCTCGCCGGTGCCGTCCCGGCTGCCGTCGTCGACCACGACCAGCTCGATCTCGCAGGGATAGTCAACCGCCAACGCCTGCTTGAGGGCATCCGCGATGCGTTCTTCCTCGTTGTAGACCGGCATGAGGATCGAGAGCTTCACGGGAATCTCCACGGTGGCGACAATACGTCGGGCATAGCCTAGCCTGGCTGGTTGGCACACCGCGTGCCGCCACCGTCGGGCCGTCGGCGTGGCGGGCTCAGGCGGATGGTGTTTACTTCCGGCCATGTCGGCTGCCGGCTCCCTGCTCGCGGTGTTTCCCGCCGCCTCGGTGCTCCTACTCACCGTCGCGCTGAGGTCGCGTGCGATCGATGCGGTCGCACCGCTGCGACTCGCCGTGGTGCGCTCCGCACTGCTGACCGGGGTGTACGCGGTACTCGTCGTCGAGCTTCTCGGCGCGATGCACGCGCTGAACCGGCCGGCCTTCGTCACCGCCTGGCTGCTCTTCTTGGTCGCTGCCGCGACAGCCGCCGGTCTGCGGCGACGGTCGAGCCGACCAGCGCCTCCTCCCGCCGCCACCCCACGACCGGTGCCGGTCGGCGCCGCGGTTTCCGGTGCCAGCCCGGACCCGTCCGACCCGACCGTCGAGCCCGCCGCCACCAGGTCCGACCCCGCGCCGACACGGACCACTCGGGCACCCTCCGGTCTGCTCTCCGTGGCGGTCGACGCCTGGCGTACGGCCGGACGGGGCGAACGACTGCTCGTCGGCACGATCGCCGGGCTGGTCCTGGTGGAGCTGCTGGTCGCGCTGCTCGCCGAGCCGAACAACTTCGACTCGCAGACGTACCACCTGCCGAAGGTGGAGCACTGGGTTGCCCAGGGCGACCTGGACTTCTGGCCCACCGCCATCCACCGGCAGGTGACCATCCCGCCCGGAGCCGAGTACCTGCTGCTGCACCTTCGCCTCCTCACCGGCGGGGACCACCTGCACAACCTGGTGCAGTGGGCGGCCGGCGTGCTCTGCCTGCTGGTGGCCGCACGGATCACCGCGCAGCTCGGCGGCGGCCGGAGGGCTCAACTGCTCACCGCGTTCGTGCTGGCGACCACGCCGATGGTGGTGCTCCAGGCGACCAGCACGCAGACCGACCTGGTCTGCGCGGCGTGGGTCACCTGCGCGGCGACCCTGGTGCTGGACGGGCTGCGCCGGCGGACCGGCTGGGGCACGCTGCTCGGGTTGGGGGCGGCCACCGGCCTGACGGCGGTGACCAAGACCAGCGGCCTGATCGCGGTCGGCCCGCTCCTGGTGCTCTGGGGGTTGGCGCAACTCCGACTGACCCTGGCCGCTGGAGCGGCAACAACCGGTGCGGCCGTGAGCGCGGCGACCGGCGCGGTTCGGCGGCCTCGGCCGGTCGGTGGGGTGGCCCGCACGGTCGGCGGTTCAGTGCTGATCCTGCTGGTCGCGGCCGTGGTGGTCGGCCCGTTCCTGGCCCGGGTGACCGCCGAGTTCGGGCACCCGCTGGGCCCACCTCGGCTGCGCGAGTCGATCCCGATGGAACGGCACGACCCGCAGTCGATCCTGGTCAACGCCCTGCGGATCGGGCACACCGCGTTCGACACGCCGCTGGCGCCGCTGCGTCGAGCCGGTGCCGAGGTGATCATCGACGGCGCGGGTGTGATCGGCGTCGACCCACAGGACCGGGCGATCACCTTCGGCCGGGAGATCTTCCCGGAGCCGGCCTGGTATCCGGACGAGGATCGGGTGGCATTTCCCCTGACCGGGGCTCTGGCGCTGATCGGTGCTGTCGTCGCGCTCGCCCGTCCGCGCCGGATCGATCCCGAGCAGACCGGGCCGTTGCGCGCGTACGCGGTGGTGGTGCTGGCCGCCGTCCTGCTGCACACCTCGATGATCAAGTGGCAGCCGTGGGGCAACCGGCTGATCCTCTACGCGGTGGTGCTGGCGGTGCCACTGGCCGGGCTCTGGGTCGACGCGCTCCTGCGTCGACGCCGCGCGAACTCGGCGCGCCGGTCGGTGGCCACAGCGGTGGCGGTCACCGTGCTGGCGACCTCGGCGCTGGCCGGGGTGCTCGCACTGTCGTACGGCTTCCCGCGCCGCCTGGTCGGCTCCGGTTCGGTCTTCACCACCTCGGACTGGGACACCCGGTTCCTGCGTCGCCCGCAGTGGGCCGACGAGTTCCGTTGGGCCGCGGCGGCGGTACGCGACAGCGATGCCCGACGGATCGGGTTGGTGCAGCAGAACGACAACTGGGAGTACCCGTGGTGGCTGCTGCTGCGGCAGCCGGATGGGAGTTCCCCCGACCTGGTGGCATTGCAGTCGGTGCTGCCGGAACGACCGCCGGCCGACCCCTCCTCGGTCGACGCGATCGTCTGCACCGGCAGCCGTCCGGCCTGCACGAAGTTGGTTCCGGCCGGCTGGCGGTTGGAGTTCCGCGGCTACGTCGGCTACGCCCTGCCGCCCACACGCTGACGGCGGCAGCGCAAGCCGGGCCACTGACGGCGGCAGCGCACGCCCGGCCGCCCGGATAGTCCGATCCGGGCGGTTCGGCAGCCCGCGCGCAAGGACCTGAGGCGCATTCACATCTGTTGATCCGCACGTTACCGTCTGGTAACTCAGTCGACGTCCCGCGACTGAGCCGAAAGGAGTGCGTCGATGCCTGCAATACCCGCCAGGCCCGAACGCGCGACCCGACGACGGGCCATCACCGTCGCCGTCGCCGTCGCCGCTCTCGTCCTACCGATGCTCGCCGGACCGGCCACCCCCGCCACCGCCGCCGACCGTCCAACCGTCCAACCACTCCCCGCCAACCTCGAAGCAATCCGGGCCGCCGAGGCCACCGCCCTCTACGGCAGCCCGGCGATCCGCCCGATCGAACAACGCCGCACCGCGCTGGTCACCATGGGCGACAGCGAGATCTCCGGCGAGGGGGTCGGCAACTACGTCCTCGGCACCCACCAGGACGGCAACTGGTGCGACCGCTCGTACGACCAGGCGGTGTTCCGCACCGGCATCACGTCGGACGCGCAGTACAACATCGCCTGCTCCGGTGCCACGCCGTGGAACCTCATCGCGGGCGGCCCGACCCAGCACAACGAGCTGAACCAGGGCGACTACCTGGGCATCAAGGCGCGCAACACGCACGTGAAGCTGATCTGGGTGGTGGTCGGCGCGAACGGTGACGGCACCATCCAGTTCGGTCCGGTCGCCACCGACTGCGCCGTCCGTCGGGTCTTCTTCCAGGGGCCCTGCTACCCCACGTACACCGACCAGTGGACGATCCGCACCGACGGCAGCCGCCAGGCCGTCGAATCCGCGCTCAACGACATCCGGCAGACCATGACGAAGGCCGGCTACCTGCGATCGGACTACGAGCTGGTGCTGATGTCGTACCCGAGCCCGGGCAGCCCCGACGTGGAGGACAACCCGAACTTCCCGGGCTGGTACTCGGGCGGCTGCCTGCTCTACCTGGCCGACGCGGCGTTCGCCCGGAACAAGGCGGTCCCGATGTTCGAGTCGGCGCTACGCTCGGCCGCCGCGAACACCGGCACCCGCTACCTGGACGCCAGCCGGCTCTTCCACGGGCACGAGGTGTGCACCGACAACACCTCGGTACGCGGCCTCTACATCGAGGTCGGCATCTGGAACGAGAACGCCGCCCGCCAGTCCTTCCACCCCAACGCCCGTGGGCACGGCATGTTCGCCCAGTGCATCACGCAGTTTTGGAACTCCGGTCAGGCCCGGGCCAGTTGCGTCGACCCGGCGAGCACCGGCAGCGGCGTGCTCTACCCGGGTCTGCTGGACTTCAGGCAACTGCGCAACCTGGCCACCGGCACCTGCGTCGACGGCAAGGGGTACGACTCCCGCAACGGGACCGTTCAGCAGCCGTACTCCTGTCACGGTGGGCGTAACCAGGGCTTCTGGTACGACTCGGCCCGGCGGTCGCTGCACTCGGAGCTGTCCCACGATCGATGCCTGGACGTCTCCAACAGCTCGATGACCGCCGGCACCGCGGTCAACATCTACGACTGCAACGGCACCGGAGCGCAGCAGTTCGTCTTCTCCGGCAACCAGATCAAGCCGGCCGCCGCGAGCAACCTGTGCGTGGCGTTCGACAACCCGTTGCTGGGAAGCCCGCGCCTGCGGTTGGCAAACTGCGGGAGCAGCACCCGGCAGCAGTGGTCGTTCGAGGCCCGTACCGCCGCCAACCCGGTCGGTTACGGTCACGACGACTTCATCGGGTCGCGCGTGTACTGACGAGCAGCGGGGCCCCGGCGTCGGCCAGGGCCCCGTTCGCTCACTTCGCGCGGGGGATGAGCACGAGCCGCGCCACGCCCTTGTCGCCGTCCTTCGCGCCGGCAACGCCGAGCGTCGCGCCGACCTTCACCTCGCTCGGCTGCACCGTGGCGCGCCGCTCGACGACCCGCAGGTCCTCGCCGAAGGTCCAGGTCATTGTGAAACCGTCGGTGGACTTGACGGTCATCGAGCCGCCGTCGATCGCGGTCACCTCGCCGCGCTGCACGGCCACGGTCTGCGTACCGCCGTCCTTGGTCTTCACCACCGCCTCACCGTGCAGGGTGTTCTTCCGCAGCAGCACCCGCGCCTGCCGGCGCTTGCGCCACTCCTCGCCGCGCTTCTCCCGGGCCTTCTCCTGGGCGGTGGGGGAGGCACCGGGCGTCGGGGTGGCCGGTGCGGCGACGGTCTGCACGTCCAGGTCGTCAGCGTCGAAGCCCATCGCGGTCAGTGCCTGCCCCTCGACGCCCATCGCGGCGGCGACCTCGACGGCCGCCTCCCGGGCGGGCTGGCTGGCCACCTCGGCCGCACCGCAGCCGCTGAGACCGAGCGCGACCGCCGCCAGCAGAGCGGTGGTGCCGGTGACGAATCCCCAACGTGGCATGACTCTCCCTCTCTGTCAGTGGAGCCCTCAGCCTCCCCGGGAACGACGAGCGGAGCGTCAGGCCGATGTTCGGGTCAGGTAAGGATCACCGGGCAGCCGGACCGTGAAGGCGGCACCGCCCTCCGGCGCGTGTCCAGCAACGATCTCCCCGCCCAGTCGGCGGACCAGGCCGGCGGCCAACGCCAACCCCAGCCCACTGCCCACCTTGCGCACCCCCCGGTACCGCTCGTGCAGCGCACCGCGTTCGAACGCCACCGCCAGGTCGTCGTCGGTGAAGCCGGGCCCGCCGTCGCGGACCTCCAGCACACCGCCGGCGGCCGGGTCGGCACCCGCCGGCCGGACCGCGAGCACCACGGGCGACCCCGGGGGTACGACCCGCAGCGCGTTCTCCAGCAACCCGTCCAGCACCTGACGGATCCGACCCGGATCGGTGTACGCGGGCACCTGCCGACCGGGCGTCTCCAACCGGAACGGCACCCCCACCGCCGCACACCGGCTGGACCAGGCCGGTTCCGCGTCCACTGCCAACTGGGTGAGGTCCACCGGCACCGGTTCGAGGGGAAAGTCGGCCGCCTCCAACCGGGCCAGCGCCAGCAAATCCCCGATCAGCCGGTCCAGGTGCTGGGCCTCGACCAGCATCGTCCGACCGGTGTCGACGGTGTCGTCCGCGCCGAGCACGCCGTCGGCGAGCGCCTCGGCGTACCCCCGGATCGCGGTCAGCGGGGTGCGCAGCTCGTGCGAGACGGACAGCAGGAACTCCCGCTGCCGTCCCTCGCTGGTGGCCAGCGCGCCGGCCAGGCCGTTCAACGCCTCGGCCAGGTCGGCGACCTCGTCCGGTGGTTCGACAGGCACCCGGACGGCGCGGTCCCCGGCGCGGAGCCGGGCGGCGGCGGTGGCCGCGACGC